>JAFNXQ010000008.1 GCA_017383445.1 Alistipes sp. | reverse complement strand
TATGTATATTAAGCAAATAAATAATAAGTTTTTTTATTAATAAATCGTTAAGAAACGACACTTTTCGTGCCATTCCGGTAGCTTATCTTCACTTATGCTCCTATTGCGGCGGTCTTATCGTATCACCGACTTGGCTCTTTTGGCCATTGCCGAGGCAAAAACAAAGTCGTTGAGCTCCTTGTTGTCGGCGTGCAGAATCTCATCTTTCGTTCCTTCCCACCACTTGTGTCCTTCGTGGATATAGACAATCTTCTCGCCGATCTCCATCACCGAGTTCATATCGTGGGTGTTGATAATGGTGGTGATGTTATACTCCTTGGTGATGTCGTGTATAAGGTTGTCGATGACAATGGAAGTCTGCGGGTCGAGGCCCGAATTGGGCTCATCGCAGAAGAGATAACGCGGGTTCATCACGATAGCACGGGCTATGGCGGCACGTTTGATCATACCACCACTCAACTCCGAGGGATAGAGCTTATGAGCATTGTCCAGATTTACACGTTTGAGGCAGTAATTTACCCTTTCGAGCTTCTCCTCCTCGCTTTGGTCGGTGAAGAGGTCCAGCGGAAGCTTCACGTTCTGCTCCACGGTAGAGGCATCGAGCAGGGCACCACCCTGAAAAATCATACCCACATCCTTGCGTATCTGCTTGCGGGCCTTGAAGTCGAGTTGCGAGAAGCATACCTCGTCGTAATAGATAGTACCCTCATCCACCTCGTGCAGACCCACAAGGCTCTTGAGCAGCACGGTCTTACCCGAGCCGCTGCGGCCGATAATGAGATTGGTCTGGCCTGTGCCAAACTCCACCGATATATCCTTCAATACGGTGCGACCCTCAAAGGACTTGACGATATTCTGAGCCTTAATCACGTGCGTAAAAGTTGAGTTAAGATGAGGTTACAAATCATAATGACTATGGAGCTGATAACCACAGCCTGCGTAGAGGCCTTACCCACCTCCAGAGAGTTGCCCTTGGCGTAGTAGCCGCAGTAGGCCGATATGCTTGTCACGAAGAAGGCGAAGAAGACCATCTTCACAAGTGCATAGGCTATCTCACTCGTATAGAAGCAGTACTGCAAACCCTCGATGTAGTCGGCGGTCTTCATGATGCCTGTGATGGCAGCTATGGAGTATCCGCCACCGATGCCGATGAGCATACTGAAAATAGCGAGGAATGGGAAGAAGAATGTCGTGGCGACAATCTTCGGCATAATGAGGTACGATGCCGAATTTACACCCATAATCTCCAATGCGTCAATCTGTTCGGTGATACGCATGGTACCTATCTCGGAGGCGATGTTCGAGCCTACCTTACCCGCAAGGATAAGAGCCACAACGGTAGATGAAAACTCCAGAATCATAACCTCACGCGTGGCATAGCCAATCAGGTATTGAGGTATGAATGGCGATTCCAGCGTAATGGCCATCTGCAGCGTCACGGCAGCACCGATAAAGACCGATATGATAGCTGTCAGGCCTATTGAGTTGAGGCCCAGAGCCTCCATCTCGTACAAGATTCGTTCGCGGTAGATACGCATCTTCTCGGGACGCGAAAAGACCTTCTGCATCAGCAGCGTATAGCGACCTATGTGTTCCAGCAGTCGAAACATAGCTTACTCTTTTTTCTCTTTAACCTCCTCGAAATCAACATAGTCGCCCACGTCGTCACTTACCCGCTTCTGGGGACGGTCTGTGGTGGTATAGACCTTCACCTCGCCCTCGCGTTGCTTCTGGGCTTCACGCTGGGTGTAGCTGCGGCTGTATTGCGACTCCTGCTCCATACGGCGGCTTATGCGTCGCAGGCGGAGGTACATAAATATTGGTATGAGGAGTACCAATCCCACCACAACAAGCAGGCCGATAAGCATGGCACCGGCAAGCGATGGGGCAAAGGCTATGAGCATAACCAGCAGGACGATGGTCAGCGGGTTCTCCTTGATGAATCTGATTATAAAGTCAATCATTGTCGAATATTCTGTCGTTAAATAGCCCCACAAGGGCAAAATCTCTGCAAATTTAGAAAAAAATCGTCATTCTGCGAAATATCTCTTTCGGGTATGGATAAAAAGTATTACTTTTGACACAAAATAAACCCAAAACAGATTGATTATGTCGCATCAGCTTTTAGCCATATCTCCCGTAGATGGCCGTTATAACAGAGTAACGAAATCCTTGTCGGATTATTTTTCAGAGTTTGCACTTATTCGCTATCGTGTGCGTGTCGAGGTGGAGTACTTCATCGCCTTGTGCCGTCTGCCTCTGCCGCAACTGGCAGGAGTGCCCGAGTCGGCATACGATGAACTGCGTAAGCTCTACACCGAATTTACGGTTGAGGACGCACAGCACGTCAAGGAGATTGAGAGTGTTACGAACCACGACGTGAAGGCTGTGGAGTACCTCATCAAGGAGAAGCTGGAGGCTCTGGGTCTGAATGACTATCGTGAGTTTGTGCATTTCGGTCTTACCTCGCAGGATATCAACAATACGGCAACGCCGCTACTGTTGGAGGAGGCTTTGACCGATGTATATCTGCCTGCATTGCAGGAGCTTATCGATAAGATTTACTCGCTTGCCGAGCAGTGGGAGGATGTGCCTATGCTGGCCCATACTCACGGACAGCCCGCATCGCCTACACGTCTGGGCAAGGAGTTCAAGGTATTCGTGGAACGTCTGGAACGCCAGATTGACCTGCTGAACGACATCGAGCCTATGGCCAAGTTCGGCGGTGCTACGGGCGGTTTCAATGCCCATCATGTGGCATATCCCGATGTAGATTGGGTTGAGTTCGGTAACTCCTTCGTGGAGTCTCTCGGCCTGGTGCGAGCACAATACACCACGCAGATTGAGCATTACGACAACCTCGCAGCGACATTCGATGCGTTGAAGCGTATAAACAACATCCTCACCGACCTTGCACGCGATATGTGGACCTATATATCTATGGAGTACTTCCGCCAGCAGGTCAAGAAGGGCGAGGTGGGCTCGTCGGCTATGCCTCACAAGGTCAATCCTATCGACTTCGAGAATGCCGAGGGTAACTTCGGCGTGGCAAACGCTACCTTTGAGTTCCTCGCTGCCAAGTTGCCAATCTCGCGTATGCAGCGTGACCTTACCGACTCTACCGTGTTGCGTAATATAGGTGTGCCTGTGGCTCACTCACTCATCGCCTTCGCGTCATTGCAGCGTGGTCTGGGCAAGATTATCCTCAATGAGGCGGCTCTTGCGGCCGATTTGGAGGATAACTGGGCTGTGGTTGCAGAGGCTATGCAGACCATTCTCCGCCGTGAGGCCTATCCCAATCCTTACGAGGCTTTGAAGGCCCTCACCCGCACCGGAGGCCATATCACCGAGCAGACTATCAAGGAGTTTGTCGAGGGCCTTGATGTTTCAGAGAGTGTGAAGGCAGAGTTGCGAGTTATTACGCCACACAATTATACCGGCATTATGAAATAAACCGTCTGACGGGTAATTTTGGCGTTATGCGGTGAATTTAGGGAATACAGGGAATACAGGGAATTTAGGGAGTTTGGCGAGTTTTGCATCATCTCTAAATTCCCTAATTTCTTTAATCTCTCTAAC
>JAFNXQ010000086.1 GCA_017383445.1 Alistipes sp. | reverse complement strand
GTGAGGATATATACATAACCAGCTTCTTTCATATCATTTGTGATTAGAGATACACAAAATTACATAAAAATATCAATACGACAAATATCGGCCTTTTGCAATCTAATCTTCTTCTACTTTACTTCGCGGTCGGGGTGCTGCTTGATGAATTTTTCCCACGATGAGGAGCCTTTGGCGGCTTTTTTGCCTCCGCCGAGACCTTTTACGCGAGCTGTGCCCATAGCGGTATTTATGGGCGTGCGGGCCGTGAAGTAGTGGCACATTGCCACAGCCATTCCGTCGGTGGCATCCAGACGGCGAGGTGTATAGTCGAGTTTCAGCAGTCGCTTGATGATAGCTGCGACCTGCTCCTTCGATGCAGCACCCGAGCCGGCTATGGCCTGCTTGATGCGTGTCGGGGCATATTCAAAGACCTCTCTGTTATGGTGGAGGGCCGCCGCCATAGCAACGCCCTGTGCACGTCCCAACTTGAGCATACTCTGCACGTTAGCACCGAAGAATGGCGACTCCAAGGCCACCTCGCGAGGCTGATACTCCTCTATAAGATTACACACACGGTCGAAGATATAACCCAGCTTGCGGTAGGGGTCATTCATCGTGTGCAGGTCGATATCGCCCATCACAACCGAACGTATGCTCTTGCCCTCAATCTCGATGATACCATAGCCCATATAGTTCGTGCCGGGGTCGATGCCCATTATGCGGTATGTTCCATTCTGCTCCATTACGACAAAGATAATAAAAAAGTTCGGCACGCAAAAATGCCGAACTCTTTATTGATTATGTAGTGAAAATTATTTCAACAACTCCTCCATCTTGGCCTTTACCTCCTCGCCACGCAAGCTGGTTGCGATAATCTGGCCTGTTGCACAGTCGATAAGGAAGTTTGCAGGGATAGAGTTCACTGCATAGTCGGCACGAGCCTGATTGTCCCAAGCCTTCAATGCACTGACGTGCAACCACGCGAGCTCCTTCTCCTTGATAGCGTTCAACCAAGCCTCCTCTGTGCGGTCAAACGATACGCCATAAATCTCAAAACCCTTGTCGTGGAAAGCCTTGTAAGTCTCGATAAGGTAGGGAACCTCCTGCATGCAAGGACCGCACCATGAAGCCCAGAAATCCAACAGGACATACTTGTTCTTGCCATTCTCAACGACACTCTTCAATGAGAGCTCCTCGCCTGCGGGAGTCTTATCTACAACGTCGATGTAAGGATTGCCCGGCTGTACCTTCAAGGCTGCCTCTGCACTCTCCTTCATCTTTGCAAACGCCTCGGCATTCTCCGCTGGGATAGTAGCGATGATGTCGAGCAACTCCTGTGGCTCGAAATAGTAGTAGTTCTGCTTCAATACATCCTGACCTACGATATTGGCAGCATTCGCAGTGATGAAAGCCTTGATAGAGTTTGTCATCTCATCCTCAATAGACTTGATTGCCTCCTGATCGCCTGCCTCGTTAGCGGCTCTGTACTTGTTCATCAACTCCACGCTCTTCTGGCTGAGCTCGTTGCGGAGATTGTTCATAGGAGTACCTGTGACGCTGAATGTACGATCCTCGGGGTTTGCCTTGCTGATGTTGATAGTACCCGGCTCAAGGAAAAGTGAGATGTGAATGTTGTCACCTACGGTAACAAAAGCCTTCTTTGCCTGTTCAACCTCGCCTGTGAATGTGAATGAGTTATTCACGATAGCCACTGTGTCGATAGCCTCGAAGCGACCTCCCTCGCTTGGGAGCTGAATGTAAGCGTTTGTGCCATCCTCAAACGATGCGTCGGTACCATTGATTGTGTAAGTTGTGTTGTTGCAGGCTGTCATCGCCATCGCAGCAAACAAAATTGCAAAAATCTTCTTCATATAGTCTATGTTTAGTTTAGTTAAAAATTACTCCTCTTTTACGGCCTTCTCCAATGCAGCTACACGCTTCTGCAACTCTGGCAGAGTCTTGAATACGGCAAACGAACGGTGGAATCCCATGCCCGGGAGAGCGGGAGTACCCAAACGAATCTCGCCATCGGCAACATCCTTGTCAATACCCGACTGTGAGCCAATCTTTACATAATTGCCAATCGTTACGTGGTCGGCGATACCAACCTGACCGGCGAGGAAGCAGTTGCGTCCCACCTTCGATGTTCCTGCTATACCCATCTGTGCCGATGAGACGGTATTCTCGCCAATCTCCACATTGTGGCCCACCTGAATAAGGTTGTCGAGCTTCACGCCCTTGCGGATGATTGTAGAGTCGGTCTTGGCACGGTCGATACAGGTATTGGCACCAATCTCGACATTGTCCTCGATGATTACGTTTCCGAGCTGTGGAATCTTGTCAAACGTGCCGTCGGGTTTGGGAAGGAAGCCGAAGCCGTCAGCACCGATGACTGCTCCTGCGTGCAGGATACAGTTCTCGCCGATGCGACAGCCCTCATAAATCTTCACGCCAGGGTATAGTGTTGTGCCGGCACCCACCTTTACGCCGTCGCCTACATACACCTGCGGATATATCTTTGCTCCGTTGCCGATTACGGCACCTGCTTCGATTACTGCGAAGTCGCCAATGTAGCAATCATCGCCGATAGTCGCCTTCTCCGAAATAGAGGCCATCTTGCTGATGCCTCTCTTCTGGGGCTTCATTGCGTTATACATCTCCAGAAGCTTCAATACGGCAGCTCCTACGTCGGGCAGCTTGATAAGTGTTGCCGCTACGGGTGCTGTCGGCTCAAAGTCGTTGTTTACCAATACGATAGATGCCTCTGTTGTGTATATGTATTGCTCGTATTTAGGGTTTGTGAGGTATGCCAAAGCTCCCTTCTTGCCTCCGTCTATTGACGATACGGTATGTACGGCTGTCGCTTTGTCGCCCACAACGGTACCACCCAAAAGTCCGGCAATCATTTCTGCTGTAAATTCCATATTCTCTATACTATTTTTAGTGCTTTAATATCGTGTTATTCGGCAAAGATATGAATCTTTATCTTATCCTACAACTATTTACCCAATTTGATATAATCGTCAAGTGAGATACCCTCCGGCATCATATCGCTGACATTCTGCCCAAAGGCGTGTAACTCCCTCACCGTTGATGAAGCTATATCCGAAAGCTGTGGCGGAGTGAAGAGCATCACAGTCGTAATGTCGGGAAATATGCGACGATTGATTTGTGCCATTGTGCGTTCATACTCAAAATCTACGGTGTTGCGTACGCCGCGAATGATAGCCGTAGCACCGACCTTGCGTGCAATCTCGCCTGTTAGGGTAGAGTAGGCTATGCACTCCACGCGTGAATCGTTTCTGAATACCTCGCCTATGAGTTGCAGACGAGCCTCTACCGATAGCAGCGATCGTTTCTCGATATTGTCGCCAATGGCTATTATAACCTTGTCGAAGAGTGTCAGTGCCTCTTCAACTACTGCGGCGTGTCCTCGTGTGAAGGGGTCGAATGAACCCGGGAATATTGCGATTCTCATATCTTATAATGTTTTTATCTTCTCCATAATGTTGGCAACCTTGTTGGCAATGATATCCATACAAGGACGTTGCCCTATCTGCATAGCCGATGTTATGCCTTGCCAGTCCACCCAGAATATCTCGTCAGCATCGTTTATATCGGCTGTCAGGACTCTGCGTTGTGTTAATCTGTATCCCGCCTGGCGAATGGCTCTCTCGGCCAGCAAGAACTCCACCGAATCACATCCTGTGGGAGTAAATACGTCGTACTCCTTGACTATAAACACAGGCATTGCCGGCTCAATGGCTACACCTCCGTCACTCTCTGCTATCACGGCCGCACGATAGCCTTTGCTGCGAGCCACAGCGTCGCACATCTGACGCGTAGCCAACGAGGCCGAGGTGGGGTAGTTATTCATCGGCATATTTGAGTGTACGCATATCGCCGCCGGGCGTATGCTGCGAAGTGAGTAACCAGCATATATCGTGGCCTTGCCACAAAGCAGATAGTAGTTACTACCGGCATCCACTCGCAGTTCTACCTTTGTTGAGGCATTGGGAGAAATGCCGTTGAATTTAAGCAGTGTAGCAATCTCTTCCCGCAGGCGTGTGGCTGATATTTTAGGTACGGCATTAGCTCCGAAATACTCCTCTGCGGCACGCTTTACATACTCTATATGTTGCTCCACGAAGCGAGCCTTATGACCCAGTGTATGTATGTTCTGATAGACAAAAGGCCCATCGGAACAATGCTCCGAAGTCATCGTTCCGTTAAAAATCATCCGTCTGCCGGATTGATAAAATGTTGGATTATCCCTTATTGTCATAGCTCTTATTGCATAAAAATCTTCAGCAGCAGCTCTCTCAAAAGTTCGCCGTCAGTCATGCCGCCCGTGTCAATACCCTTGCTCTTGCCGTCATACTCTCGCAGAAGCCCCAAAACCTTGAATACCTTTGGGTTGGGCCAGCGTGCTGCCTGCTGTTTCAGCTCGCCAATGGCATAGACATTGCTCTTCTTGAGTATTCGCATCAGCTCCATATCGTCGGGGAACGGAATCCCTTTTTTCTGCGATTGCCAACGCAGATAGTTTATCGTAAACATATCGCGGAAGAGTCCGAAGAGTGCCATTATCGTTACAAGTAACGGATTATCCTTCGGGTTGCGTGCGAAGTGGTCGGCGATGTTCATGGCACGCTTGACATCCTGCACCGCTACGGCATTGCATAGCTCAAAGTTGTTGAAGTCCTTCGATATGCCGACGTTTGCCTCGATGTCGCGGTCGGTAATCTCGGTTGTCCCCTGTGCCAGCGACACTACCAACTTATCAACCTCGTTTGAGATTTTGGCGATATCACAACCCAGATGGTCGGTCAGCATCTGCACCGCTTTGTTGCCTATGCGTAACCCCTTAGTGGCGATGAATTGTGTCAGCCAGGGGCCTATCTCATAGTCGCGTGGGCGTATCGACTCAAAGACCACACCCGCAGCGTTGCACTGCTTGTAAAATGCGGAACGCTTATCCACCGACTTCTCTTTGTGGCATACGATGAGTATGGTCGAGGGTTGAGGCTTGGCAGTGTAGTGCGAGAGCTTCTCTATCTGTCGCAGTTGTTGTGCCTCCTTGACTATTATAACCTCGTATGAGCCCATCATCGGCATCTGACGACATAGATTGACAATCTGTCCTGCTTCGCTGTCCTTGCCATAGACTGTCAGCTGATTAAAGGCCTGCTCGGCGGGTGATAGTATGCTGCTGGACAAGAGATTGCATAGCTCGTCTATAAAGTAACTCTCCTCGCCCATAAGCAAATATATGGGCGCGAATTGTCCTCTCTTAATCTCGCTTTTAAGCTCCTCAAAACGAGCAACGCAATCCTTGAATTTTATGGTTGACTTTGCCATTTATAACGCAAAATGAGTTAATACAGTTTTTCACAAGTAATACGCAACGCCTTGTCGGTCTTGTCCGTCAGACGAAAATCATCGCCTGTACGTCGTCCCACAACCCATGCTATCTCGTTGTCGGAGAGCAGAACAAATTGTCGTGCCTTCTCTGCCATCGATACCTTGCGGTCGATAAGGTAGTCGCTTACCTTCTTGCGTCCCTGCATACCGAATGGTATAAAGGTGTCGCCCTCTTGCCAGCGACGCAGTGTGAGTGGAAATGTGAGTTTCGATATATCCAGCAAGGCGACATTCTCCGGAACGTGATAGGTGTCAAGGCTATCGGCATCGCAGATGTCGAAGTAGAGCACCGAAGCTCCGCAATAGGCACGGCGTTGTCCGTAATTGATGGTAATCTCACACAAATCATCTTCGGCAATCGGTGTGACGATTATGTCGTTACGGTCGATATATGCTACATAGTTTCGCGAGTAAAAACGCTTGCCTACATTGCCCATATCGGCGGCTTTGCAGAGATTATCCACCGTGTCGCCCTTAAAACCAAATCGTGAGTTGAGGATCTCGTAGATTACAAATCGGCGAGAAGAGAGGTCCGCAATCTTGTCAATATGTATCGTGCAGATGTCTCCGCTTGTCTCGGCAATGTCGTTGAATATGTTGTCAATGGCACCATCGATGAAATGCTGTGCCTCGGTCAGTCGTTCAATGTTGCGGTGCATAAGGAACGAAAAACGAGGCATAATCTCACGCATACGGGGAATGATACCCAGGCGAATCTTGTTTCGCAGATATTTGGTCGATAGGTTTGACGAATCCTCGCGGAATACGATATGCTTGGCGTGAGCATACTCCAGAATCTCTTTGCGTGTGGCGAACATCAACGGACGGACAATGCGGCCTACCTGCTTGCTGATGCCCGTAAGACCTCGTAGGCCCGTGCCTCGCAACATGTTGATAAAGAAAGTCTCTATTGAATCGTCCATGTGGTGGGCGATGGCGATTACCGTGTAGCCGTGCTCCTCGCACAACTGATGAAACCACTCGTAACGCAAGCGACGAGCTGCCATCTCCATACTCTCGCCCGTGCGTTCCATCTCACCTGTGGTGTCGAAGCGTTTGTTATAACACTCTATGCCATAGCGACGGGCAGTCTCCTGTACCAGAATCTCGTCCTCGTCACTCTCCTCGCCACGCAATGCAAAGTTGCAGTGTGCTATGCCGACCGTATAGCCGCTATTGACGCACAGCGACATCAGGACCATAGAGTCCACGCCTCCCGATACCGTAAGCAGAATCTTGTCCTGTTTGGTGAAGAGGCTGTGCTGTGTAACATATTCCTGAAATCTATCTATCAACATCTCTTGGTCGTTTTTTACAAAATATTGACCTCCGGCTCTATTCTTATGCCGAACTTCTCAAACACGGCACGCTGCACCTCCTGTGCCAGAGCAATAACTTCGTTGCCGGTAGCACCTCCGAAGTTTACAAGCACCAACGCCTGGCGGTCGTGGACTCCGACATTACCCTTCCTGTATCCCTTCATCCCCGCTTGGTCAATAAGCCAACCTGCGGCAATCTTGCGACATCCGTCAGCGGCAGGGTAAGTGGGCATATTTTCGTATCGTGCCAGCAAATCCTCGGCTATGGCGGCATCCACTACGGGATTCTTGAAGAAGCTGCCGGCATTGCCTATCTCTGCGGTGTCGGGCAGCTTACTGCGGCGTATGGCACATACTGCATCGCGAATATTGGCTAATGTTGCTCCGCCGCGAGCCTCCACCTCTCGCTGCAAATCGCCGTATCCCAGGTTGGGACGGGGCTCCTTGTGCAGGGTGAATTCTACCGATGTGATAATTGCTCTGCTCCGCAAATCGTGCTTGAAAATACTCTCGCGGTAACCGAAATGACACTCCTCCTTTGATAGGGTAAGATGCTTCCCTTCGGCAGTGTTGAAGTAATTAACCCGTGTGATGATATCTTTTGCTTCGGCACCGTATGCTCCGATGTTCTGCACCGGCGAGGCTCCTATCGTGCCGGGAATAAGCGACAGGTTCTCCGCTCCCCACAAACCTCTCTCGACGCACCACGCAACCATATCGTCCCATTCGATGCCGGCGTCGGCTCTCAGCGAGAGAGTCTGTTCGTCCTCTGCTATGATAGTCAGATTCTTACCCACGGGGTGAATCAATACGCCATCGTAGCGTGTCGTGAAGAGTATGTTGTTACCACCTCCCAGAACAAACCACTTGCCGGGGGCATTCCCCTCTGCAAAGATGGTGTCAAGGTCTGACGGTTGGTCGAATTCAACTATGTGGGCAGAGTGCTCTCTTACGTGAAAACTGTTCATCTCTGCCAAAGGATGTTCCGTAAAATGTCTAATCATCTCTGAATTTGTTTTGCACCAATATTGCATCGGCTCTATCGGAAAAGTACCGCATAGCAATCAAATTTGTGCACATACAGCCACAAAGTTAAAAAATATTTTCGTAATTTTGTGTGGTTTTTACAAGTAATGCTTGTAAAGCGTATTGCAAGTTAGGTTAGTAAAGAGATTTTTCAGAAAGATTATGTTTGACAAAAAAGATTTACAGCAGATTGCACAACAGGGACTTACGGAGGAGATTGTGCAACGTCAGATAGATAATTTCGTCAATGGCTTCCCATTCTTGAATGTTGTCAGAGCCGCTTCTGCTGGTGATGGCGTGCGAGTGTTGGGTGGCGAGGAGATAGCTCGTGCTACGGCTCGTTATGATGTGGAGTCGGCGATGTTGCGAGTGGTTAAGTTCGTGCCTGCATCGGGTGCGGCAACGCGTATGTTCAAGGAGCTGTTCGAGTTTGTTAATGAGGGTCGTCGCGGCAAGGGAATCGATACATTGCTTGCTAATATCAAGAAATTCGCATTTTGGCCAGAATTAGAGCATTTTGTAAATGAGAACTCTGCCGACGAAGAGGTCGTTTCTGCTATCGTAAAGCACGGCTTGGCTTATGGCTCAAAACCAAAAGGTCTGGTTACTTTTCACGCCTATGCCGATGGTAATCGCAAGGCTGTCGAGGAGCATATGGTTGAGGGTGCTGCGTATGCCCGTTCTGGCGACGAGGTCTATATCCATTTCACTGTTTCAGAGGAGCATATGGGCGGTTTCTGGGATGTGTTGGGCTCGACTCAGCCGTTCTATGAGGAGCAGTTTGGCGTGAAGTATAATGTGTCATTCTCTGTTCAGAAACCCTCTACCGATACCATTGCGGTAAACCCCGACAATACGCCGTTCCGTACCGACGATGGTCGTCTGTTGTTCCGCCCTGCAGGACACGGTGCATTGATTGAAAATCTTAATGATATTGATGCCGATGTGATTTTTGTGAAGAACATCGACAATGTAACGACCGATGCACGTCGTGACGATACGATAAAGTACAAGAAAGCGTTGGCCGGAGTGCTGTTGGAGTTGCAGGAGCAGATTTTTGCATATCTGAAGGCGATAGAGCAGGGCTCGGTTGATGTTGAATCTGTTGCTCGTTTCGTTGAGGAGAAATTGTTTGTCAAGTTGCCGGCCGACTGGGATGTGAATACATTGCGACGCCTGCTTGACAGGCCTATCCGAGTGTGCGGTGTTGTGCTGAATCAGGGCGAGCCGGGAGGTGGCCCGTTCTGGGTTGCAGAGGCTGACGGAACAGAGTCGTTGCAGATTGCCGAGTCAAGTCAGATTGCTCCCGAGAATATGCATTTGATGAGCTCTGCAACACATTTCAATCCCGTTGATTTGGTGTGTGGCGTGAAGCGATACGATGGTAGCAAGTTCGATTTGACTCAATATACCGACCCATCTACGGGCTTTATCTCGTCAAAGTCAAGCGGTGGTCGTGAGTTGCGGGCACAGGAGTTGCCTGGCCTTTGGAATGGAGCTATGGCCAATTGGAATACAATCCTCGTTGAGGTGCCAATCACTACTTTTTCGCCCGTGAAGGTTGTGCTGGACTTGTTACGACCGGAGCATCAATCGGAGTAGTTTTTGCCGATATTTGCTATGTGGGAACGTCAGAATGTGTGGCGTTCTCACTTTTTTATGCCGTAAGGCGAATTTGTTTTTCTTGGACTATTTTTATCGTAAATTGTGCTGTAGTGGCTGTGCTTTAATGAGTTGTGTCGGACGAAAAGGCCTAATTTTGTTCTGCTTTTCGGGGAATGTGGATAGTGTGGATTTTTTGTTTGAGAAAAAGTGTTAATTAATTTTGCCAAAGCCGATTATTTGAGTAACTTTGCGACGCTTTTTTATATATAGAGTATAAGACTTGAAGGAAAAAATAATCGGAATAGCAATAAACAATTAACAAACAAATATAAAATTATGGGAAACACAAAACTTCAGCAATTGACCGACAAACTCTATCAGGAGGGTTTGGAGAAGGGTCGTGCCGAGGCTGACAATCTTGTTGCCGCGGCCAAGAACGAAGCACAGAAAATTGTGGCAGAGGCAGAGGCTCGTGCCGCTAAAATCATCGCCGAGGCCGAGGATAAGGCTGCCGATGTTGAGAAGAATGCCATGACTGAGATTTCATTGGCAGGTAAGCAGGCTGTTGCCAAGATTAAGGCCGAGATTGAGAGCCTTATCGTAGCGAAGGCTACCGCAGCAGGTGTTAAGAGTGCAAATCTTGATGTTACATTCATCAAGGATATGTTGCTGGCTGTTGCCAAGAACTGGAACAACGGTGCCAAGGTAGAGCTTACAGCTTTGCTCCCCGAGGCAAAGAAGGCCGAGTTGGACAAGTCGTTTGAGGCTGTTGCCAAGTCATTGCTCGCCGAGGGTATTGAGTTGGGCTTCGCTGCTGACGTGAAGAGTGGTTTCAAGGTTGGTGAGAAGCAGGGTGGCTACTACATCTCATTCTCTGATGAGGCTTTTGAGGCTTTGTTGAGTGGTTATCTGCGTGAGAAGGTTGCTAAACTTCTCTTTTAAGCATAGATGATTATGTTTGAGAAAAATTACTATTCGTTAGTTGCCGGATTAAAGGAGTACACCCTCGATGCCGATACCAAGGGCTTCGATGCAAGGGAGATTGTCGCCGAGATTATGGAAGATCTCTCGGCTGGCGATGCTGCCGCAGTACGCCTTATGTATGGTTACTACGATTGTGAAAATGTCATTGCGTTGCGTGCAGGTCGTACGGCTTACAATCCGTTGGGTAATATCGCCCGCGAAGAGCTTGCCGAAGAACTTTCTTTACCGAAGTACCTCCCCGCTGCTGTGGCTCGTGTCGTGCGTGCCTACGCAGAGCCGGAGGGTGAGGATGCCGAGGGCTTGGATATGTCACGCAGCTTTGAGAAGGCTTTGCTGACAGCTTACTATGAGGAGTGTGCCAAGTCTGGTTGCCGCTTCTTGCGTGAGTGGTCGGAGTTTGATCGTACGTTGCGTAACGTGTCGGCTGCGGCTGTGGCTCGTACAGCAGGTCGTTCTATTGATGGTGCTATAATTGGTGGTGGCGATATCGCCGACCAGTTGCAGCGTTCGTCGGCCGCTGATTTCGGCTTGCGTGGCGAGGTTGCTTATATCGATGCCGTAATCTCTGCGGTAAACGATGAGCAGAACCTCGTGGAGAAGGAGCATAAGATTGACCTTATCCGCTGGGAGCAGGCCAGTGAGTTGGCTGGTTTTGACTATTTCAACATCAACGCTATATTGTCGTATTTGGCCAAGATTAATATCGTGGCTCGCTGGGCATTGCTCTCGCCAAAGCGTGGTCGCGAGATGTTTGAACGTATTATGGCTGAACTCGACGGCAAAGAATTGGTAAAATAAACAATAAAAACAAAATAAATGAAAACTTTAGGACGTGTAAACGGTATCATCTCAAACATCGTGATTGTCAAGGCTGACGGTGCGGTGGGACAGAACGAGATATGTTATGTCTATTGCGGTGATACGCGAATGATGGCCGAGGTCATCAAGGTCATAGGCGATGATGCCTATGTGCAGGTGTACGACAGTACCCGTGGCTTGAAGATTGGCGACAAGGTTGAGTTTATGGGCCATATGTTGGAGGCAACATTGGCACCGGGCCTTCTGTCGCGTAACTACGATGGTTTGCAGAACGATTTGGAGAAGATGGACGGCTTGTTCATCAATCGTGGTTCTATTACCGAGCCAATCGATTTCGAGAAGAAGTGGGAGTTCACTCCTTTGGCAAAGACCGGCGACAAGGTTACCGCAGGTGACTGGCTGGGTCAGGTTAAGGAGCAGTGGGTTGACCACAAGATTATGGTTCCTTTCATTATGCAGGGCTCATACACTGTTAAGAGTGTGGTTAAGGCCGGTGAGTATAAGGTTACCGATACTGTTGCTGTTGTAACCGACAAGGATGGTAACGAGTACAATATCACAATGGTTCAGAAGTGGCCCGTTAAGCAGGCCGTGCGTTGCTATACCGAGAAGCCTCGTCCTTCACGCGTTATGGAGACCGGTGTTCGTGCTATCGATACATTCAACCCCCTGGCAGAGGGTGGTACTGGTTTTATCCCCGGTCCCTTCGGTGCAGGTAAGACCGTGTTGCAGCACGCTATCTCAAAGCAGGCTGATGCCGATGTAATCATCATCGTTGCGTGTGGTGAGCGTGCTAATGAGGTTGTGGAGATCTTCGCCGAGTTCCCCGAGTTGATTGACTCTCGTACGGGTCACAAGTTGATGGAACGTACAATCATCATCTGTAACACCTCAAATATGCCCGTTGCGGCTCGTGAGGCATCAGTTTATACCGGTATGACCATCGGTGAGTACTACCGTGCTATGGGCTTGAAGGTGTTGGTTATGGCCGACTCTACATCTCGTTGGGCACAGGCCTTGCGTGAGATGTCAAACCGTTTGGAGGAGTTGCCCGGT
>JAFNXQ010000085.1 GCA_017383445.1 Alistipes sp. | reverse complement strand
GGAACGAGGTAGAAGTTATCAGCCGTAGCGTGATACATCTGACCCTCCTTGTCGGGCAACTGACCTGTACCAAAGCCTGATGCCTCATTCACCATTACGGGAGGCTCAACCTCCTGATAGCCGGCTGCGGTGTTGCAGTCGAGGAAGTAGTTAATCAAGGCACGCTGCAAACGAGCACCCTGACCCTTATATACGGGGAAGCCTGCACCTGTAAGCTTTACGCCCAGGTCGAAGTCGATGATGTCGTACTTGCGAGCCAGCTCCCAGTGTGGCAGCGGATTTTCGGGCAGCGTTGTGTAGTTCTCCACACACTTTACCACCACGTTATCCTCGGCAGTCTTACCCTCGGGAACAATCTCGGCGGGGAAGTTAGGCAGAAGTACAATCTGTGCCTGCAACTCGTCGCTAACCGACTGATGCTCCGCAGAGAGCTCTGTTGAACGAGCCTTCAGCTGGGCCACCTGCTGCTTCATCTGCTCGGCCTCATCACGCTTACCCTGTCCCATCAAGGCACCAATCTGCTTGGCAGCCTTATTCTGTTCTGCAAGGCAGTTATCCAACTCGGCCTGAATAGCCTTACGCTTATCGTCGAGCTCCTCGATTTTTGCAATTATAGGTGCAGCATCCACACCCTTTTTCGCAAGGCGTGAAATAGCCAATGCTTTATCATCTCTAAGTTGTTTGAGTGTTAGCATAACTTTTAAGTCTTTGCATTATTGATTTTATATACGATGTGCAAATATACAAAAATTTGGTTAATGTATCATTATCGAGCCAAATAAAATCGGAATCATCAATTTTAGGCTCTGCCGAAAAAGATTCTTACGCACCCACACTTCGCCACACCCCACATAGCATCAGCGACCATGCGAACGCCACGACCAGACGAAAGCAAAAGAGGCCCGGCATCTCTCCTCCGGCTCTTTCTACGGCTCAACAGACTTTACAGAAGTTACGTCTGAGCCACCTTGAATGTTCAACAGCTTTTCAATAAAATTCTCCAGCGAATGATCAGCCGCCATACCTATTTTTTGACGAAATCGGTGGCGGAGCATCAAAACACTGCGTGGAGCAATGGCCAGCAACTCGGCTATCTCCTTATTATCCCGTTTCAACACGATAAGCATCGAAAGCAGTTCCTCGCGACGTGTAATTGTCGGGACCTGCTCCCGCAGGCGAGGCAGAAAAAGCGGATATAACAACTCGAAACGCTGACGGAATTTGGACTCTCCACTCTTCTGAAGAATAGATGGAGTCAGCGTTTCCAGCTCCTGTCTATTCTCCTTGTCGTTAATTATCTCGTCAATCTCCTGCGAGATCATCTCCTTTTCAGCAATTGATTGATTCAGCCTTTGAGCCATCAAGGAGAGTTTGTCATCAGCCTGCTTCATTTGGAGTTTGTGCTGCCTCTTCTGAAGAAAAAGGATTGTTATTATTATTGAGATAATGACAACAAACAATACCGCACAGACAAAGAACCAAAGACGCTGGTTGGTTTGTTCCAGCTGAACAATCTTCAACGCCTGTCGTTGTTGTTCGGTTTGCGATTCTGCAATGGCCTCTACAAGATTAAAGTTCAGCTTCTTCTCCTTTAACGCCTGCTGCTCACTTAGCATCATTCGGGTATATTGCTCTACCTTCTGCTGATTTCTGGTTTTCAGATAATGATTCAGGATAGGCTTATAGTCCAAATGGATATAGTTTGGCGAGTCGTTTTGGGTCAGCAACGAATACATACTATCAAGCATCGCTTCAGCCATATCGTACCTTTCGTTCTTCAAATAGGTTTGTGCTAATTGATGAAACGCTTTTGCCCGGTTTATATCTGTTCCCAACCTGACAACCTGCTGCAACTCCTGAATACCCAGATGCAGGGAATCACCGCCTTTTTCAGTCAGATAGATGCCATGTAAAAGATCTACATCGACCATGCCGCTGTTGTAAGGCAATGCCCGACAAAGCACCCTTGCCTCTTCGGCGTAGAAAACAACCGAATCGGTCTCTCCGAGTTGTTGTAATGCCCTGCCCTTGCTTATGTAGGTCTGAGCTGAAACCATCGGATTTGTCATCGTCATATTCTTCTCAACCTCAATGGCTTCTGACGCATATAGGTTGGCATATTCGGGGACATTCCAATAGAGGAAAAGATCGATTAACGCATGCAGACTATTCAGCACACCCAAGTCATCATCTCTCTTCTGGGCCTCCTCTTTGCTTTGCTGAAAAAGTTCAAGTGCCTTGTTGATATTGCCATTCTGCTTATAGATTGAGCCCAACATCGCCGCTACCCATTGCTTTCCCGACGTATTCTTACACAACTCGGCCTGCTGCAATGCCTCCTGACACCAATCGATTACCTCCGCCTGATAATTTGGATTGCTGTAAAACACCGCTGCGGCATAGGCATAATCGCGGAAAAAGCGTTCAGGCGTGGCGAGATGAAGCGGAATGGTGAAAGCTTTCAGCATAATATCTTCTGCCTCTTTCATCTTTTCCGTGCGTGACAAGGCATATCCCAGCACGGAATAGTAGTCCCTTAAACACTGTTTCTGCAAGATGGGAGAGATTTTGAAGAGTTCCTCTAAAGCCGTGATACAAGCCTCGGGCTTTCCCTGGCTCTGGAAGGTATTCATCAGCTGCACCAATGCATCGGTATAGATGCTCACCTGCTGCTGGGTGAGCTCTCCTTCTGCTGTCGGTTGTGACAGATAATTCTTAAAAGCTTCGATAGCCTCGTCGTGCTTTCCGGTACGCTGTAACACCCTCGCCTGCTGAAACAGATCATTGCTGGCGATACTGACACAGCATATTAGCACAAGTGCGATGGTTGATAATATTTTTTTGCTCCAAAAAGGTAGTTTCATAATTTTCTTTTTAGTCATTATTATGTCACAAAAATAACTAAATTCCACGCAGCAACGCAACGACATGTGTTTACATTTCGATTTACATTTGATATTTTTTATATAAATAAAACCCTTATATGAACAAAATGTAGGATTCTGTTATTTGATGCTTCAAAAATATCAAAATAATTTTGTCAAACAAAACAGCTATTCCACAACAGGATATCGCAGACATGGCCAAAATTAATAAAAGTATCAAAAACTCCGAAGCAAGCCACAAGAAGAGCGGCTTGCCATACACGCATTGCCTGAATTGTGGTGCAAAGCTGAAAGGCAAGTATTGCCACAATTGCGGGCAGGAGACTGTAAGCAAAACGCCTACTGTTTGGAGTTTCATCATCGAATACATTAACGACACCTATAACTGGGATTCAAATTTCCTGAAAACACTGTGGTGTCTGATTCGTCGTCCCGGACATCTGACTAACGAATTTCTCGCAGGAAAGATCGTTTCACATGTCAATCCTCTAAAATTGAATCTATTCCTGCTGTTCGTATTCATTACCCTGTTCCTCCTTTTTGCGAGTCCGGAAAAAATGAAATCTTCCGTATACGACCTGACATCTGACGAGAGGGTATTTTCAGAAGTTCAACTCACTATATTGGCGGACAACCCGGAGTTCGTCAAGAAAATGGAGGAGAGTCAGCGAGATACCATCCATTTGCAGGCTCCGCTGCATCTGGCAGAGAAATATCCCCAGTTCATAAAATGTATCGAGGTAAAGGAGAATACCGAGGTTGATGCTCTTGACAAGTGGATTGCACTCGTTCCGCAGGTGCTCATCGAGGATGATATTATCGTGATGAAAGATGACGACGAATACTATCATTTCAATACCGAATCGGAGATTGGCAGAGAAGAAAAGGTTTTGTTTAATTCCATCTGGGAGGAGATAGTGAATATTCTAACACAGTATTTTCCGATACTACTGCTGCTTACAACCCCTCTTCTTTCGTTTGCATTAAGGATTATTCAATACAGAAGTAAAATTCCCCGCATCAATCATTTTATCTTCGCTCTGCATTACACAGCGTTCCTTGAGTTCCTGATTATATGTATATACATACTCCATTTGTCTATTGCACCACCAATAGATTTGCTGGAAAATATTCTGTCAATAGGTTCTTGTATATACCTGGCTATCGCTTTCCGTAACGTTTATACCACAAACTCATGGCTCAAGGCTATTATCAAGTCGCTATTGTTAAGTGTTTTATATTATACCATACTCCTGATGATATTTGTAGCAATATGCATAATTGCCTGCATTGCTATAGCGATAAATATGGATTAACGAAAAAAGTACATTATGAAAAAAGCAGTATTACTTGTCGCATTGTGCATAATGACAATGGTGACCGGCTACGCCCAGGATACATCGAAAGTTAAGGGCAGGGTTGATGATATCGTAAAGCGATACGAGAATACCAATGGTGTTGACTGCATGACCGCAGTCAAGGGCGAAGGCCTTGGTCTGCTCAAAATGATGCTCAACCAGCAGTTCGGCAGGGATTTTATGAAGGGCGTGACCAGCATCACCATCATCAATTACAGCGATGCCGAACCGGAGACCTGTATTGCACTACGCAAGGAGCTCGACCAATTTTGCTCGCTGCTCGAAGAGTTCCGGGCTGACGATGATGAGGAGTTTGCCGAGAATGACTATGTCAGAATCTTTGCATTGCCTCTGGAAGAAGGGGCCATATCGGACTTCGTGATTGCAATCGAAGATAAGGAGTCGAAGATGATGATGCATATGGCCGGTAAGATTAAATTTGATAACGTTGATTAAAGATGCCATAGGCCAAGGCAAACAAGACTGTGGTAGAAAGTTTTAATGAGCAAACATACATTTCAATAAAATATTATTTATGAAAAAATTTTTATTCCTAATCACTTTGTGTATGGCTATGGCGGCTAATGCACAAGAACTACCCTATTCTAAGTATCTCTCTTTCGACAAGAAAGAGTTCAAAGAGAATAGATTCAAGTATGATGGCGACACCAACACTTGGGCTATTCGTAAGGCTAACGGCTGGAATATCACATTCAATGTGTTGGCAGTCATCGCCGATGCCCACGAAGATATACGTCCTGGTCGTAACGATTATAGCATTGTAGTGCAGATGGGCAAAGAGGACAAAGCTGCTTATGTGAAAGTTGTCTATTACAACAGCGAGACCTATCACAAGCTGCTTACATTCATGAAGGATAATGGTAGTAATATGGTAGAGACCTCATCTGGCAAGCTCACCAGACATCAGGCATTCTATGGTGACTACAGTCTGGTGCTCAATATGGAGCAGCACATTATCAGCCGCACCTCTGCCCGCACGGCTGACCCCAAGGCCCTGAAGAATGTTGATGAGTCATACAACGAATACGAATTCATCATCAATACCAATGTTGAGCCCTGGTCGGATTATCTCGAAAGACAGGCAGCGAAAAAGGCAAAACGCGATGCCAAGGGCAAGAAAAAGAAGAGTGTAGATGAATTGATGTAACGACTTATATATTGTAGTATTTTATAAAAACAAAAATTAAAATGAAGAGACTATTTTTACTGATTCTTTTGGTTGCTGGCGTAACACACGCATCGGCTCAAAATACAGATTCAACTGTATCGGAGCAGCAGGCAACATCAACAAAGTCTTTGTGCGAAAGAAAACCCGTGACATCTAAATGGTCACTCATGAATGGTCAAGCACTTTATGCAAACCATTATCTTAACGCACAGGAGTATTCAGGTTCGGTTGAAGGCTTTGAGGCAAGCCACGGCCGTTATTACCGCAAATCTGAGCATTTGTCTTGGAAACTCACAATGAGCCATATACGCAACATGCACCGTAAGATGTTTGGTGGAGGTTTGAACAATGCGGCAAACTCATCATACATCTCGATTCAGAACTACGAGGCTGACTATGCAGTATTCTACAACTGGATTATCAACGACCGTTTGCAGCTGCGTGCCGGTGGATCGTTTAATATTTATGGCGGTTTTGCTTTTGGCGATGACAACGCTGTAAACAATGTGGTGTCGGCGGATATCCAGACACAGTTGCTGGCCCAGGCTCAGATTCGCTATGGATGGGATTTCAAGAAGTTTGGTCTTGACCTGTTTGCAAATCTCTCAACTCCGTTTATGGGTTTGATGGTCGTTGACGAACGCTATGAGAATTTTATAGAGACAATTACCAAGTCAGACTTTAATCTCAAAGAGTATGGTCACCTTAAGTTCTCATCGATGCACAATCTTCAGGGTGCAAACTTCGAGATGGGTATCGACTTTGCACTTCGCAACCTCTCTATCTCATTGGCTTACGAGGCCAAGAGCCGTTGGTGGAATGCATACGAGTTGCAGAACTATCGCAAATATTCATTATTGAAGCTGGGTATTTCAGTTAATCTGTTCGCCCAGCCTGATCGCAAAGCAAACAAACGTCAATTTTAATTCACAATAGGACTATGAAAAAAATTATTATATCACTACTGTTGGCTTCGGTAGCTTTGGTGTCGTGCGAAAAGTATGAGACATACAAGGGGATTAACGATGATTTCGAGGCTAATTTCGAGGCTTTTTGGACACTAATCGATGAGCAGTATTGCTTCCTCGACTACAAGAATATTGACTGGGACGCCGTTTATGACGAGATGCTTCCTCGCGTAAAGGCTGCGAAGAGTGAACAGGAGTTCTTCAACGTATTGGAGGCTTCGCTGGATTATCTGCGAGATGGCCACGTGTGGATGATTTCACCATTCAAGCGTTATACTTGCGACACTTATCTGTACGATGAGAATGGCATTGAATACCCGAGCAACTTCGATTCAGGTGTCATTAGCGACTATTTGAAGGAGAAATTCCGCACTCAGGCAAGTGGCATCGTTTTCGGTGAGATTGAACGTGACGGACACTCTTATGCTTATATTTACTACGGCGGTTTCGACTCTTCTTGGCAGAGTGACGACTACAAATATATCGAGCCTGTTATCGAGCGTACAGAGGGCATCATCTTCGACATCCGCAACAATCCGGGCGGTAGTGGCGAGGCTGGTATTGAGTTGGCCAGCAACTTCTTCAACGAGAAGACACATGTTGCCTACACTGCCTTGAAGAATGGCAAGGGTCACAACGATTTTACCGATTTGCAGGCTATCTACTGCCGTCCTTCAAAGAATCACAACTGGTCTGACAAGAAGACCATGCTGCTCACAAATCGCGAGGTTTACTCTACAGCTAACCTCTTCACTTGTGCCCTCAAACACGCCAAGAATGTAACCCAGATTGGTGGTATCTCTGGTGGCGGTGGCGGTATGCCTATGACACACTACCTGCCCAACGGCTGGTTGGTTGTATTCCCTGGAAATGTATTGTTCGATGTAAATAAGGAGCACATTGAGAATGGTATTGAGCCTGATATCAAGGTTACATCTACCGACGAAGATTTCTCAGCAGGTCGCGATGCTATCATCGAGGCTGCTCTTAATGAGTTGATGAAGTAGTTACTTCAATATTATGGGCAAGTTCTCGTCGAAAGGCCAGAGATGAGAACCTTGCCCATATTTAAGTTTTGCTGTATAACACTCAGCAACAATATGTTTGGCCCACAATATTGAGATTTAAGAATGAAAATATTTAGACCCAGAATTATTTCGAGCCTCTTCATTATATTGTTCGTTACACTACTCCTGACGGCTTGTGCGAAGGATAGAGTACCGAATGGTGATGGTAAGCTGGTATTCGAAGTGGAAGAGCATTCCGTTCCGGTGGAAGATGCTCTGAATATCGTATCAGACCTGCCTGCGTATATCATTCCGTATGATTACAAGGAGTTCGGTGCGGCATTGGTAAACCGCATGCAAAACAAGGTCGCAGAGGTTAATGATGACAACTTCACAGATCTGGCATCGGTGGTGCTTCACAGCTCACAGATTCAGAGCATTGAGGATGAGTGGAGTGTGATTCTCATTCAGCTGCTGTTGGGTCATAACATCATTATCATTGAGCCGACAATCAAAGACTTCAACTATTTCAGCGACATAATTACCTCTATTTACCTCCTCTTTAGTGGGTTTGAAGAGGGTCAAGAGCTACTAAACGAACTTGAAGTAATCCCTGGTGCCCGTCAGACCTTGGAGGCGTTCTATGAACTGAGCATGGACCCATCAAAGATAGAGTCTATGTTCCTGTTCAACACCGATAGCAGTGGAGTCTTTGCCGAGGCTATTGCTGTGAGAGGCAGTAATTTTCATATTGTCGACAGGATGAAGGGGGTTGCCGAGATGGAGGTGACCCACGAGCAGATTATCGACGAAGAGGGTACAACAGAGCAGATTGAAGCCCCCAATGTTGAGAGTGCTCCTAATTCGACTCCTTCGGATGATATTACACCTTATACCTATGGCCTTTTTGCCGATATGTTTGTCAAGTGGATTGACGAGCAGGAGTATTATGTCGAGCAACAAGATGCCGCCCGTCAGCGTGCATTGACGACCTTGAATACTCGTGCCACCGAGACCACAAAATATAATTTGGAGGATATCTGCACGGTGCAGAAAGTGCAATATACCATAAGTGCTGCCACGCCTTATGATGTCGGACCGAAACTCCCCGTAACGGTAAGTTTTGAGATTTGCTCAATCTATATGGAGGATGAGGATTGCGACTACTATTGCGTCTATAAAAACATATTGTCATACAACCAGATTTTGGATTGTGGTCCTACGGGCGAGGAGAATAAGCGCAAGTGGCGTCAGCATTTCAGATTGGGAGAGTATCAATACACCCACGATGACTTTAAGCAGGTGTGGTATTCATTCCCATATTATGGACCTTTTATGCGTGATATAGCGAGTCTTAGCATTTGTCACGCACACACCGATGATCTTGTAGATTCGGCGACCTCTGCCGTTAACATCCCAGATGCAAATTCTATTAAGAGTGTTGCGGGGGTTGTTGTGGAGAAATATTCACCCAAGAACAGCATTGGCAGTGTCGATAAGACCGATGGTTTCAGTTATGGTTTCGACGGAGCTTTTTATCTCGCCAAAGAACCATCTGCCAGCTTGGGCTTCAGCGTAAGTTGGGATACATCAACAACACAGACCATCGACGATTTGGAGATTATCGCCTCTTCGACAAGCGGTATTCCCGTGTGGAGATATATAGGTCATAATCTGCCGGAGTCTTTCTATAATCTTTTCAAAACAACATCTCACTCGGAGGCCCCCGCCATTATGCGTCGAGAGTGCGAGGTTGACCAGAGTTGGATTTGGAAAGTCCCCAATCCTACGGGCTCGTATCGTCTGTTTGATGAAACAAAGGTCTCGACATCTGTTATGTATTATAAAAATGGCTTCTTCCAGTCGTATGCCAATTATGTTAATCAGGAGACTTCCAAGCGTGTGAGTTTTCTGATGATGCCGCCACCTCGCTGTCAGCAGAAGTGGATGATGAACGTAGCACCATATAGCGAAGAACTGAACTCGATGCTCGCTACAACACATAGCCGTTTTTGGAAAAAAGATGATCATGAGTTTACAATGAACGACTCTTCGCAGGATAGCCGTATCACGATTGAGCAGTTCATAAATGATTTCAAACGCGATCTGAACAGCAAGCGATTCACATGGAAGAATCGTAACTTCACCGGCAAGTTTACATTCTCATACTACAACATAGATGATGAGAATAACGAGCCTCTGTCGTTTGATTTTGTTGTAGAATAATTTTGAGGCAGGATTATCGGTTAAAAGATTGCAAACAACACAAAACGCCCGACTCTTTGGTCGGGCGTTTTGTCGTTTATGGGACTGCCCCGCCGAAAAACCCTGAAAGAATAGTGCTATTTTGCATATTCTTTACTAAATTTGCGTAGTTATAGCAATCGGAATGTCGCAACTGCGTAAAATAGAACTGCTGGCTCCGGCCAAAGATGCACACTGTGCCAAAGTCGCAATAGACTATGGTGCCGATGCGGTGTATATGGGTGCGGGGCGTTTTGGTGCAAGACGTGCAGCCGGCAACTCACTGGAGGATATCAAGGAGGTCATCCGCTATGCACACCTCTTTGGCGTGAAGGTATATGCCACACTCAACACCCTGCTCTATGATGACGAGCTTGCCGATGCTGAAACTTTGGCTCGCGACCTTATTGACGCAGGTATCGACGCCCTGATTATTCAGGATATGGCCCTTCGGCAGATGAATCTGCCCGTAGAGCTGCACGCCTCGACACAGGTAGCCATCGGCTCGGTGGAGGAGGCCCGCTTCTTCGAGCAGTGCGGTTTTTCACGCCTTATACTCGAAAGAGCCCTTTCACTGGAGGAGATTCGAGCCATAGGCGAGGCGACCTCGGCCGAGCTGGAGTGTTTCATACACGGAGCTATATGCGTAGGCCATAGCGGACGTTGTTTCCTGTCGCGTTCGACATCGGAACGCAGCGGTAATCGCGGCGAGTGTTCACAACCGTGCCGATTGCCCTACGACCTTGTGGATGGGCAGGGACGGAAGATTTTAGAGGGCAAACATCTGCTCTCGGTGAGAGATTTCAACCTCTCATCATCGCTGGAAGAGTTGATTGAAGCAGGAGTGAGTTCATTCAAGATTGAGGGCCGTCTGAAAGAGGAGAACTATGTGAAGAACATCGTATCACACTACCGCCGTCTGCTTGATGAAATAATATCACGACGCGAGGACGTCGCACGCAGTTCGTACGGTCACTCGGCAGTAGATTTCCAACCCGACCCCGACAAGAGCTTCACGCGTGGGGCGAGCCAGTATATGCTCTACGGCAAGCGTGCGGGCGTAGCATCGTTCAACACTCCGAAGGCCATAGGCGAGAAGCTGGGTCGTGTGGAGAGTGTCGCACGCAACAGTTTCAGGCTACACTCAAAGCAGCGTCTGTCGGCAGGCGACGGCATCTGCATAGTGAGCAATGGCGAAGTGCGAGGCACCAATATAAACAAGGTGGAGGGCGACATAATCACACCCAATCGTATGGATGGCATCGTTGCCGGTGTGGAGCTATTCCGCAACTACGACCACCTTTTCACCCTGTCGCTGGAACGTTCGCAAGTGCAACGCAGGATTACATCTTCGGCAAGACTCACCCTATCGGCGGAGTGTATAACTCTTGCCGTATGTGACGAGATGGGGTTACAAGCCGAGGCGAGCCGCAACATGCAGTTGGAGAGGGCAGCAAACCCCGACAAGATGCGGCAGACAGCCCTACGGGCCATCGAGAAGAGTGGCAATACGATATTCGACCTTACAGAGATAGAGGTTGAAGGTTGCGAATGGTTTGCTCCGGCAAGCATATTGAGTGAGATGCGTCGCGAGGCGTTGGATTCTCTCACACAGAAACACGCAGTAGCGAAGCTTAATCACACCATCACAGCCGACGATATGACAGCCCGATATCCTCGCAAAACGGTTAGTCGTTACGAAAATGTCACGAATCGTCTGGCACGCGAATTTTATATGCAGCACGGCGTGGAGTCTATCGAGCCGGCATTGGAGAGCAAATCAACGCGAGGCGAGAGGGTTATGCTGTCGAGTTACTGCCTGCGTCGCGAGATTGGCGAGTGCCTGAAAGAGAAGCACACACTCAATGGCGAGCTGTATCTTATTCACGGCACGGCACGCTACCGTCTGGCATTTGACTGCAAGCATTGTCAGATGATGCTATACGATGAGAGCACTACACAAGAGAATAGAAACAGATAGATATGAGCCTATTATTGACACCTACATTCCCCGATTACGAGTTATTGGATTCGGGCGACTTTGAGAAGCTGGAACGCTTCGGGCGATACGTCACACGCCGCCCCGAGCCACAGGCTATATGGCATAAATCACTCAGCGAGGAGGAGTGGCAGAGAAGAGCCGATGCATCGTTTCTCCGCACTTCGGCGTCAAAGAGTGACGAACGAGGCGAGTGGAAGTTAAAGCCGCAGATGCCCGACCGCTGGCAGGTGAAGTTTGATTACAAGCAGATGCACCTCACGATGCGTCTGGCTCTCACATCGTTCAAGCATGTGGGCATATTCCCCGAGCAGGCCGCGAACTGGACCTTCATCTACGACAATATCAAACGTCAGCAAGAGGCCGGCATCGCCCCAAAGGTACTGAATCTCTTTGCCTATACGGGAGGTGCTACGCTGGCTGCCCGTGCTGCGGGGGCCGATGTCACACACGTTGATTCGGTCAAGCAGGTGGTGACGTGGTCACGCGAAAATATGGAGAGCAGCAACCTCGATGGCATACGCTGGATTGTCGAAGATGCGTTGAAGTTTGTCCATCGCGAAGTGCGACGCGGCAACCGCTACGACGGCATAATTCTGGATCCGCCGGCCTATGGTCGTGGTGCCAATGGCGAGAAGTGGGTGCTGGAGGAGAATATAGGCGAGATGCTGGAGTGCTGTGCCGAGCTACTCGACCGCGAGCACGGTTTTCTGGTGCTGAACCTCTACTCTATGGGCTTGTCGGCTCTGCTCTCACGCACGGCACTGCGTCAGGCCTTTGCCACGACGGGCAGCGAGGAGATGGGCGAGCTCTATTTTAGCGACTCCTTCGGCAAGGAGCTTCCGCTGGGAACATTCTGCCGCTTTACGCGTATGAAATAGTGACGATATGAGCAGATATTTTGAACTTTTTTACTCTTTCTTCAAGATTGGCCTGTTCACCTTTGGCGGTGGATATGCCATGATTCCCATTATCCAGCGTGAGATGATTGACCGTCGCCACTGGATTGAGGAGAAGGAGTTTTTCGATCTGCTCACACTGGCACAATCGGCACCCGGCCCGATAGCACTGAATACGGCTGTCTTTGTGGGCTATAAGCTCTACGGCTATTGGGGTGCTATCGTATCGCTGCTGGGCGTTGTCATTCCATCGTTCAGCGTCATCCTTTTCGTGGCGATATTCTTCTCGCAGATTCGCGAAAATGCTATCGTCGATGCAGCCTTCAAGGGTATGCGACCTGTTGTCGTGGCTCTGATGCTTGCACCTATCCTCGGCTTTGTGCGTGGTATGCGGTGGTGGGCGGTGGCTGTGGCGTGCGGCGTAGCTATCGCTATATGGCACTTCGGATTTTCACCTATCTATCTGCTTGTGGCGGGTGCTGTGGCGGGACTTTTGTGGGCCGCAGCACGAGGAAAGGAGGTAGAGAGATGATATATCTGCAACTGTTTTTGAGCTATCTGAAAATAGGCTTCTTCGGCTTCGGTGGCGGCTATGCCATGCTCTCGCTGATACATAGTGAGGTGGTTGTGCAGAATGCGTGGCTCACAAATGCGGAGTTTACCGATATAGTAGCCATCTCGCAGATGACCCCCGGCCCTATCGCTATCAACTCGGCCACCTATGTCGGCTACTCGGTGGCGGGCGTGTGGGGCTCGGTTGTGGCTACCTGTGCTGTGTGTCTGCCGGCACTGACACTGATGATTCTTATCACGCGTTTCTTCCTGCATCTGCACAAAAACCGCTTGGTCAAGGGTGTTATTGCGGGTATGAAACCCGTTGTTATAGGTATGATAGGTGCAGCTACCCTGCTGCTGATGTTCCCTGCGGATAGGGAGGGTGCAAGCTTTATTGATGCGTGGAGCTGGATATTGTTCGGCATCGCCCTTACAGCAACCTACAAGAAGGTAAATCCTATTCTTCTGATTATCCTCTCCGCCATAGCCGGCATAGCTATCTACTACCTGCCGACAGTGTGGTAGAAGAGAGGTCTCCTTCTCAATAGTATTTTCCAAAAGGCATTTTTTAGGATTGGCCTTGCTATGCTCGCTAACCG
>JAFNXQ010000084.1 GCA_017383445.1 Alistipes sp. | reverse complement strand
GGTTGCAGCAGCCTTACAACTATTACCATTCCCGATAGCGTAAAAACGATTGGAGATCGGGCATTCCAAAGTTGCAGCAGCCTGAAAGAAGTATATTGCAAGTCATTAAATCCGCCTAGCTCATTAGGATGGCATGGGATATTCGGATATCGTTGTCCGGAATTAAAGATTTATATACCCCATGAATCAGTTGATAAGTATAAGAGTCATCCAGATTGGAAAAAATATGCCGATAATATTGAGGGCTATGATTTTGAGGAATAAAATGATAAAAGGCGACTTTCGGGTCGCCTTTTCTTGTGCTTGTAAAGCCTTGACTAATTCCTGAACACCAGCTTCTCGCCGTCGGCATCGATTAGAATCGGTTTGTCGCGGTTTACATCGCCGGCGAGGATGCGTTTCGAGAGGTCGTTCACCACCTCGCGCTGGATAACTCGCTTGACGGGGCGTGCTCCAAACATAGCATCGTAGCCAAGGCGGGCAATAAGCCCTCGGGCAGCGTCGGTATAGTCCAAAACAATGCCATTCTCCGCGAGCATTCGGCGGATGATACCCATCTGAATATCAACAATCTGCTCGATATCGCGGCGGGTAAGCGGCTCAAACATCACAATCTCGTCGATACGATTCAGGAACTCGGGTTTGAGGTAGGTTTTCAACATCTCCACCACATCCATTCGCGTGCGTTCCACAACCTCCGCCGAAATATTCTCGCCATCGAAGCCCTTCGAAAAGTTCTCCTGAATGATGTGCGAGCCCATATTCGAGGTCATAATGATTATCGTATTGCGGAAATCGACCGTGCGGCCCTTGTTATCCGTCAGTCGGCCATCGTCAAGCACCTGCAACAGAATATTAAAGACGTCGGGATGGGCCTTCTCAATCTCGTCGAGCAGCACCACCGAATAGGGTTTGCGACGCACCGCCTCGGTGAGCTGTCCGCCCTCGTCGTAGCCTACATATCCCGGAGGTGCTCCCACCAGACGCGACACGCTGTGGCGTTCCTGATACTCACTCATATCGATACGCGTCATCATCTGCTCGTCGTTGAACAGGAACTCCGCCAGAGCCTTCGCAAGCTCGGTCTTGCCGACACCCGTAGTGCCGAGGAAGATGAACGAGCCGATAGGCTTGCGGCTATCGTTCAGGCCGGCACGCGAACGACGCACAGCGTCGGAGATAACCTCGATAGCCTGCTGCTGGCCGACAACCCTGCGATGCAACTCCGACTCCATATTGAGCAGTTTCTCGCGTTCCGATGAGAGCATACGCTTCACGGGGATACCCGTCCAGCGTGATACTACCTCGGCGATATCCTCGGCATCGACCTCCTCCTTAATCATAGCATCGCCCAACGAGGTCATACGCAGCTGCTCCTCCAAAGCCTCAATCTGCTTCTCGGCCTCGACAATCTTGCCATAGCGAATCTCCGCCACACGGCCATAGTCGCCCTGACGTTCGGCCTGCTGTGCCTCGATTTTCAGGTGTTCGATGCTATCCTTGTTCTCCTGTATCTTCTGCAACAGGTCACGTTCGCCCTGCCACTTGGCTCGCAGAGTGGACTCTTTGGCCTTCAAATCCTCAATATCGCGAGTGAGGTTTTCCACCCTCTGATCGTCCTTCTCGCGGCGTATAGCCTCGCGTTCAATCTCCAGCTGACGGATACGCCTGTCGAGATTATCGATATCCTCGGGTACGGAGTTCATCTCCAAACGCAGATGTGCCGCAGCCTCATCGACCAAATCGATAGCCTTATCGGGCAGGAAACGCGATGTGATATAGCGGTGCGAAAGTTCCACAGCGGCGATAATAGCCTCGTCCTTGATGCGTACGCGGTGGTGATTCTCGTAACGCTCCTTCAAGCCACGCATAATGGAGATAGCATCCTCGGTGGTAGGCTCATCGACCATAACCTTCTGGAAACGGCGTTCCAAAGCCTTGTCCTGCTCGAAATATTTCTGGAACTCATCAAGCGTCGTGGCTCCAATCGTACGCAACTCGCCACGAGCCAGAGCCGGTTTCAGGATATTGGCAGCGTCCATAGCTCCACTCGACTTGCCGGCACCAACCAGTGTATGAATCTCGTCGATGAAGAGCAGAATCTCGCCATCGCCCGCGATGACCTCCTGCACGACACTCTTCAACCTCTCCTCGAACTCGCCCTGATACTTCGCACCGGCAATCAACGCACCCATATCGAGTGAGAAGATTGTCTTCGACTTCAAGTTCTCGGGTACATCGCCATCGACAATACGATGGGCAATACCCTCGGCTATGGCTGTCTTACCGACTCCCGCCTCGCCGACAAGAATGGGGTTGTTCTTGGTGCGGCGTGAGAGAATCTGCAACACGCGGCGAATCTCGTCATCGCGACCGATTACGGGGTCCAACTTGCCACTGCGGGCCATCTCATTGAGGTTGATAGCATACTTGCCGAGAGCATCAAACTCCTGCGACGAGGTCTGCGAATCGATAGTAGCACCCTTGCGGAAGGCACGGATAGCCTCAATCAGATCCCTCTCCGAAGCACCATTGCGTTTCAGGATGTCGGCAGCCTGACCTCTCTCGGCAACCAAACCGAGCAGAAGATGCTCCACAGAGGCGTATTTATCGTTGAACTTGCGTGTGAAATCAACACCTCGCTGTATAACCTTTGATGTGTCGCCCGAGAAGAACTGCTCTCCGCCCGAGCCCGACACTGTGGGCAGAGCCTCCACCGCCCGACGAACTTCATCTCGCAACATTGCGACATTTACACCCACACGCCCCAGCAGATAGGCCCCGATAGAGTCGTCCTGTGCAACGATAACACTCAACAAATGCAGCGGCTCAACAGCTTGCTGACGCTGCTGTGCAGCAAGAGCTACCGCACCCTGCAATACCTCTTGTGCTTTGATAGTAAGTGAATTGATGTTCATATTATTAAATATTTATATGTTTTTATTCTCGCTTTTCCACTCTATAAACAAATCGTTTGCCAACACCTGTTTTCACCCTTCACAAAGATATTTTGGCAGACAATGGCAGAGCAAAGCCCCACCCACTGACAAAATGTCATAGCAATATTACATCACTCGCTATCCCGCTTTTGTACGGTTATTGCATCGAGTGGAGAAACAAAACAAACAAATATGAAAACTTACTACAAAATTCGTATGATATTATTATCATTGGTGCTCTTCTTCGCCGCCTGTGCTTACAGCAAGAGCCGTCCCGACATCAACCGCGAAACGGTCAGCAACATCAACCTGAATGATTTTATGGGCCGCTGGTATGAGATAGCCCGTTTTGACCACCGATTTGAGAGAGATATGAGTGACATAACAGCCACCTACACACTGCTCGGCGATGGGAAGATAGAGGTCATAAACCGAGGCATACGCAACGGCAAGCCTGTGGAGGCACGAGGCAAGGCCAAGACAACCGACATCCCCGGACGACTGCGAGTGTCGTTCTTCTGGGAGTTCTATTCCGACTACAACATTCTTGCAATGGGGCCCAATGGTGAATGGGTACTCATTGGCAGCAAATCGCCCAACTATCTGTGGATAATGTCGCGTACGCCACACCTCGACACAACAACACTGGGCCACGTCATAGCATTAGCCCAGGCAAGAGGTTATGATACCGATAAACTGATTATCGACAACGACTGACAACTATCGCTGACGCTTCAGGCGGAAGGTATAGATACGATTCTGGCGGGGGTTGCGGGGCGTGTGGAACGAGATATAGAGTTTGCCGCCCCGACGTGCCACGCCCTCCGGCTCGTAGGGGATATGGCTGATATCAAACTGCCCCACCTTCTCACCGCTGACAACATCCACAACGTGCAGCCACCTCTCTCGCGAAGGTACTCCGTCGGGCAGATATACTCTGCGGCGGTGCTTCATACTGCCTTGCGGAATGGCTATTGCACCCAGCCTCTGCTCACTCAACACATCCTCCTGCAAGAGATGCACCTCGCCCACAGAGTCGCTGTCGGCCAAAAGCGGCAGGCGGAACTCTTTGAGCATACGTTCGCCGTCGCGAGTGCAGTAGAGCCACAAACGGTCTCTCTTCGCATCGACAAACCAATCGGCCGGGCCGACAATATCGTCACCATCGTAGTAGATGGTCTGTACCAGACGAGAGCCTCCAAGCGTAACATCGTTCACATAGCAAGCCCTCTTGCCACGACACTCCGTAACATAGAGAAGCGGAAATTGCGACTTTGGCGATAGACGTTCACGACCAAACGAAGCGTTGTTGCAATGCCCCGTATTGCCTTCCATCGTAAGATAGGAGATATATTTCAATCGTTTGATATCCAAGACCACACAACCGCCCTTGTCGTGCATCAGAAAGGCATAACGCCCCATAATGGCCATACCCTGTGATGAGCCTTTGACCTCCAAATCAGCAGGAAGAAGGTCATCCACATTGCATAGCTCCTCTATTTCCAGACAAAGTGTTCTCTTCGGTTGTGCCGACACTACCGAGAATGTGGCCGAGAGTGCCACCATAAAGATTAGGATTACGACAACTCTTTTCACTTCACAATATTCAGAATTGCCTGCTCAATACCGGCAGCATCGTAGCCACATTGAGCATATAGCTCGGCAGGTGTACCCTGCTCAACAAACTTATCGTCAATACCCAGCGAGCAGAGATTCACATCGTAGCCCTTCTCATTGAAATAGTGTGCAACAGCCTCGCCGACACCGCCTCGCAAGACACCATCCTCAACCGTTATAACACGCTTGAAACGCTTGCCCACCTCGTCGAGCAGAGCCTCATCCAAAGGTTTGGCGAAACGCAAATCGTAGTGTGCAACCGTGATATTATGCTCCTGCTCGACCTTTTGAATGGCCGCAGCCGCAAAATTGCCGGTCGTACCGATTGAAAGCACCGCCACATCGCTACCCTCCTTCAATTTTCGGCCACGCCCCACAGCAACACTCTCAAAGGCCTTACCTTTCCACTCGACACCCTCGCCACAGCCTCGCGGATAGCGAATGGCAAATGGTGCGGGAGTATTGACCGCTGTATAGAGCATATTTCTGAGTTCGGCCTCATTCATCGGGGCCGCAACAATCATATTCGGAACACACGACAGATATGCCAAATCGAAGGCTCCGTGATGCGTAGCTCCATCCTCGCCAACCAAACCTCCTCGGTCGAGGCAAAGCGTAACGGGGAGCTTTTGCAGAGCCACATCGTGAATGATGTTATCGTAGGCACGCTGCATAAATGTAGAGTATATGTTGCATACGGGGTGCATACCTCCTGCAGCCAGACCGGCAGCAAAGGTTACGGCGTGACCCTCGGCGATACCTACATCAAAGCAGCGTTCGGGCATCTCCCGCATCATAATATTCATCGAGCAGCCCGACGGCATAGCAGGTGTGACACCCACAACGGCATCATTCTCGCGTGCCAGTTCCAGCAGCGTCTCGCCAAAGACATCCTGATAACGCGAGGCATCACGCTTTGAGGGGATACGTTCGCCCGTATCGGGATTGAACTTGCCGGGGGCGTGCCACAACGACTGATTATCCTCGGCGGGCGAGTAACCCTTGCCCTTGGTGGTAATCAGGTGCAGCAGCTTCGGCTCGCGGATATCCTTCAATGCTGTGAGCATATTGACCAGCTCCTTGACATTGTGGCCGTCTATCTGACCGAAATAGCGGAAATTAAGACTCTCGAAGAGATTACTGTTCTGCAACAAGCCCTGCTTCAAGGCGTTGCCCAGCTTCTGACAAAGACGCAACAGCGGCGGAACGTGCGAAAACCATCGCCACAGCGTGCGTTTAAGAGTATTATAATGGCGTGAGGCCGAGACGTGTGCAAGGTAGCGTTTCAATGCTCCCGTTGCCTGGTCAATAGCCATCTCGTTATCGTTGAGAATCACAAGCAGGTTGTTTCGTTTGTCGGCACCGGCATTGTTCAAACCCTCAAAAGCCAGACCTCCCGTCATTGCTCCATCGCCAATCACAGCCACCACATTACACTCCTCGCCACGCAGCTCGGCAGCCTTTGCCAGGCCGTAAGCCGCAGAGATAGAGGTTGATGAGTGGCCCGCACCAAATGAGTCGTACTCACTCTCGGCCATACGCGGGAAACCGCTTATGCCATCCAGCTTACGATTCACCCTGAAAGCCTCGCGTCGGCCCGTGATGATTTTGTGTGCATAGGCCTGATGACCCACATCCCACACGAGCTTATCTTTCGGAGTATCATACACATAATGTATAGCAACGGTGAGTTCCACCGTGCCGAGGCTCGATGCCAGATGACCCGGATTCTTCGAGCACTCCTCGATGATATACTGACGCAGTTCACGACAATAGCGAGGCAACTCATCCACCGACAGTTTTTTAAGGTCGGCAGGCGAGTTCACCCTGTAAAGGAGATCGTATTCTATGCGTTCAAGTGATTCCATCGCTACAAATATACTATTTTTTCAGTAGTTACAACAATCGGGCTACGCCACCGAGCACTCTATGCCCAAATCTTCCACCCTGTGGGCTATCTCTTGCAGCTCCTCGCGTGACACCTTCTCCAGAGTCTGGCAGGGGGTGTCGCGGTCCAGCGAATAGACCATAACACGCTGCGGAGCTATCTGCTCAACCAGACGCAACCACGCCGACACCTGCTCCTCGGTGGTGTTATCCACACGTTGCGAGTTGTATTCGCCACGCAGGAACATAGTCTGCAAGATAAAGCGACCCTCAAACTGCTTCATCAATTCGACCTGTCTCTCCACGCTGTAACTTCCGCACGGCTTGTTTATCAGCTGCACCGTTGCATCGAAAGCAGAGTCGAGTTTCAGGATATTGTTATCGACACGCAGCAGGGCCCGGCGGACATCCTCACGATGAATCTGCGTAGCGTTGCTCAGCACCGATACCTTCGCCAGCGGAGCCTTCTCATCACGCAGGGCGATAGTATCGTCAATAATCGCCTCAAAGTCGGGATGCATCGTCGGCTCGCCATTACCCGCAAAGGTAATAACATCGGGCAGAGCACCCTCCGAGGCCATTCTGTCAAGCGTCGCCGAGAGCATCTCACGCACCGCCTCACGCGAATTGAAGCGGCGAAGTCCCTCGTGGTCGGCATTCCAGCCACACTCGCAATATATGCAGTCGAAGTTGCACAGCTTCGACTCTACAGGCAGCAGATTGACGCCCAACGAAATACCCAGACGACGGGATTTCACAGGACCGAAGATTATATTATCGTAGAGTGATGTCATATCTCTTTTATCGGTTTTTCTCTATTTGTTATCCACAACAAGCAACGACGAGTCGCCATACGAAAGGAATCGGAAGCCATTGTCCAATGCAAAGCGATACATTCTTCGCCAATCATCGCCCACATAGGCCGACACCAACAGCAAAAGTGTTGATTTGGGCTGGTGAAAATTGGTTATGATGCGACTCACGATTCGGAACTTAAAGCCCAGCGGCGTAATCATAATCTGCGTAGCAGCCTTCAATCGGTCAAGACCCCTGCCACGCATATAGCCTATCAGATCTTCAAGCACCTCACGGCCCGAATAGTCGGCCGGTATGTCGTAACTCTCCCACTGTCCTATAACCCTATCGGCACAAGGCTCACCTCCACAACGCACTCGCCACGCCAATACGGGCAACGACTCCAATGTTCTGACCGAGGTAGTACCGACAGCCGTCACATCGCCACAGTGTGCCAGCAGGTTTTCCAGCGTCGAGAGTCTTACCTCAAAATGCTCGGTATGCATCGGGTGTTTGGCGGCATCGTCACTCTTTACCGGAAGGAACGTTCCCGCCCCGACGTGCAGCGTAACCTCATCGAAGCAGAAGCCCGACTCACGCATCTCCGCAATCATCTCATCGGTGAAGTGCAGACCGGCAGTTGGTGCTGCCACAGAGCCCTCAAACTTGGAATATACGGTCTGATAGCGTGTGAGGTCAATCTCCTCACTCTCGCGATTGAGGTATGGCGGAATGGGTATGCGGCCAAGATACTCCAGCAACTGGCCAAAGGTCAAATCAACATTCCACTCAAAACGCACGATATGCTCTCTCTCGCCCCTCTCCACAATCTCGGCACGCAGCTGACAGCTCTCGCCCTCATAGTCGAAGTCAATCACCACGAAGCCCTCTTTCCACTTCTTCAGATTGCCGACAATACAGCTCCACCTGCACTCGCCCTTGACGGCAAAGGCTCTCTCGTAGTCGGCAGGCTCGTGCGGTTCAAGGCAGAAGACCTCGACACGTGCTCCCGACGGCTTGTGCATAATCACTCTGGCACGAATGACCTTCGTATTGTTGAAGACGAGCAGCGAACCCGCAGGCAGCTCCTCACTCAGACGGGCAAAGCGGCTCTCGCGAATATCGCCGTTGCGATAGACCATCAGTTTTGAGTCGCTGCGTCTTTCCAGCGGGAATTTGGCAATTCTCTCGTCGGGCAGCGGATAATCAAAGTCGTTAATATCAATATGGCGTTCCATAAATCTTTTATTTCAAATCGTTAAGCCAGCGTTCAGCATAGCATACACTTGCATAGGCCTCAACCAAATCGGCAGGTACATAGAAGTATTGGCTCGATGACTCATAGCCGATTGACGAGTCACGCACCACAATCTGCAAGTGGTCGGCAATAATCTGCTTGTTCAGCTCCAACGCCTTACGCATCGTGGCCTTGCACTCCGCACGTTCCTCGTCGCTTGTGGCTTTCAGGTAGCGGTTACGGGCATCAAAGAAACGGCCCTGCTCAACGCCCGACTTCAAGTGATTATATACCGCCAGCATACGGCCCAGCTCTATCTCCAACGCCTTGCGATGCCTACAATCAACCTCCTGCAACGCCTCACGCAACAGTTTTGCACCCTCGCCAAAGCCGTCGGCACTCTTATCCATCAGGTCAAACCACACCTCCATTGGGTAGATGGTCTTCCAATAATAGACATCGTCGTAGGGGATATTGACAACAAATGTTGCAGGATAACCCGTCGGACGAGTGTAGAATGGATTTGCCGGGCCCCAATGCTGCGGACCCGAATAGAGCATACGCATCTGGAATGGGAAGTTCTTGAAGCCCTCCGAGCATACTCTCCACGCCTCTCGCACCTTCGCAGCCGCCTTATCGCCATACTCCGAGTGAGCCAGACGCACGACAGCGTCATCGGCCGTATCGCCTCGGCGGAACGACTGGAACAGTTTCAGGTTCTCCGATGGATAGCCTCCCAGCGACCAGCTGAGCATAACACCATTCACATCCTGCCCCGACAGATTCTCGGCGTGCTGTGCCACCAGATCCAACACCGGAACAGATGGTACCGCTGCCATCTCCCAGGTGGCATTTACCTGCACTTTGGCAACCGTCTTCAGACCCGCCTTGCGAGCAAACGCCCAATTACGCAGAGCACGAGGACCGGGTCCTACGGCCGAGAGTGAATATTCGCCAATATGCGACTTTACGCCACCCCTCTCAATGGGCATACCCCACTCGCTGACAACCATAAACCAGCAACTCTTCGGAAGTCGAGAAATAATCTCATCACACTCTCCATCGGGCCAGCCCCAATCCCAGACGATAACCTTGGCATCGGGATTACCACGATGTACGCCCTGCTCAATAGCGGTATTTACATCGACAATAATATCGGCATAGGCTCTATCCTTGCACAGCGGGCAATGGCTGTGTGCATAAGGTCGTGAAGCACACGAGGTATAGTTCTCCGAGGCTGTAATAGTGAAGACTCCGCCCAGACCCTTAACCTCGCTGAACATTTTTTCCATCGAGTCCGACATCCATTTCAACACCTCGGGCTTCGACGTGCAGAACGAACGCAGACCCTGAAACTCCGGACCTGCCAACGCCTCACGTTCGGCATTACCATCGAAATAATCCTTGTGCATAGCACGCGGCTCGTTGAGGTAGAGATATATCTTGATGCCATATTTTTCGGCTCTTGCAACCAATCGTTTCAAGCCCTCGATGCGGTCCAGAGCCTTCTCGTCACCCGGAAAACCACCCTCGGGCAGAACCATCATACGCAACACCGAATGTAACCAGACTCCATTCACGCCCGCCTCCGACAGACGGCGGAACAACTCCTCGGGGTATGACGAGAGCTCCTCGTCCAGCAGAGGGTCGCCATAGTCGGCAAAATAGGGGAATATCATTCTCAACTCGAAGCCATCGTTTTGCTCCTCGGCCAAGCTCTTCGTTATTTTCACTCTTTTCACCTTGTCGAACTCACGCATAAAGCCAAAACGTTCGTCTTTAAGCTTATAAGCCGTCTTGACAAGCGGTGCGACATCCCTTTTGAACTGCTCCACGCGGCGTTGCATCTCCTCATCGGGCTCGACGTAGCACAATGGCTCGCAATAGGGCTTTACGCTACCCAACTTCTCATAGAGAAAATCATCCTCGATAAGGCGATATTTCAACTCCTCACGACCCATACCGAGCAGGGTTGTGAGCTGCTCATAAGGCAGCAAGTGCCAATTTCTTCGCAGAATGGTGATATAGCCTCGCGTTGTGGGCCACTCGGGTTCAATACTCTGCTTGCGGCTCAGTCCCATCGACTCGGCCAAACTCTCTATATTCTCGACCGAGGTTGCCATAACCTCTGCCAGGCGATGCTTATCGACAACACTCCAGTTTCGCCAAACGAAGGCGTGCTGACGCGAGGGGAAATATTCGAAATCGATCGCCTCTTTTTTGCCATTTTCGCCGGGCATAACGATCTTATCCTGTGCCGACAAGTCGCTTAGGGGCAATATACACAACACGGCTGCAAGCACTGCAATTAAACTCTTAAAACGAGAAAAAGGTTTGTTCATCGTGGTTATAAATTTTAAGTTTTGCTTTGCAAAGATACGAAATTAAGCGAAAAGAGGAAATTTTTAGTATATTTGCAATCTACAAAGAACAATAAAACCATGAAACATCTAAGATTTTTCGCCATAACAGCACTGTTGAGTCTGCTGGGCATGGGTACCTTACAAGCACAGACACCATCACAGCCCCGCATCGTGAACATCATAAATTTTGTTCGTCTGCTGGAGCCTCGTGACCCTGTATATTACAGCGAGGATGCCCTCTTCCAGACCGTGGAGAAGCAGATTGCCGACCTTAACGAAAAGAACCTGCCCGCTACATTCCTCCTGCAATACGATGCCCTCATTACACCCCGCTATCAGGAGTTGATCAAATCATCGCTGGGCAACGACTCGGAGGTAGGCGGCTGGTGGGAGATTACACAGCCACACGCCGAGGCTGCCGGTCTTAAATGGCGTGGTCGCTACCCGTGGGACTGGCACGCCAACGTAGGTTTCTCGACGGGTTATACTCTCGAAGAACGCGAGATACTTGTCGATGTCTATATGGCCAAGTTCAAGGAGATTTTCGGCTACTATCCGAAGTCTGTCGGCTCGTGGTTTATCGATGCCCACACGCTGGCCTATATGTACGAAAAATATGGTATCGTGGCATCGTGCAACTGTCGTGACCAGTACGGCACCGACGGCTACACCTTCTGGGGCGGTTACTGGAATCAGGCATACTATCCGAGCAAGGTAAATGCCTATATGCCGGCACAGACCAAGGCGGGACAGATTCCCGTGCCTATCTTCCGCATGCTGGGCAGCGACCCGATATATCAGTACGATACGAGCCTCAACTCTCCGCAGGGTGTCATCACTCTGGAGCCTGCGTGCAGCGGTGCCGGCGACAATCAGAAGTGGGTGGAGTGGTACTTCCGCACGATGTTTACAAAGCCTTCGCTGGCATTTAACTATGTTCACGTGGGTCAGGAGAACTCATTCACCTGGAAGCGTATTGAGCAGGGCTGGAACGTACAGATACCCCTTGTAGCACAGTGGCGTAACGAGGGTCGCGTAAGAGTGGAGACACTCGCCGAATCGGGTGCGTGGTTCAAGAAGAACTTCTCCCTAACTCCTGCCACAGCCGTTACGGCTATGCTCGACCAGAACGACAACCCCGTAGGCAGCGTATGGTTTAACAGCCGCTGCTATCGCGTGAATATGATGTGGGTACATAACGAGTTCCGCTTCCGCGACATACATCTCTTTGACGAACGCGTCGAGTCGGACTATCTGAACACACCCTGCACAACAAACAAGTGCGAATTTATAACATTCCCGCTGGTAGATGGCTACCTGTGGAGCAGCACTTCGTGGTGGGCAGGCCTGCGACTGGTGGAGATTATGCCCGACGGCTCTTCACGCGAGATAAAGCCCGGCCGCCCCACAATCACCGAGGGTTGCAACACTCTCTCTGCCGAGTGTCATGCCAAGGAGGGCGATTTGAAGATTGTCTGCAAGGAGGGCTCTTTGGAGGTCAGCGTGGCTAACGCCAAGGTTAATTGGGCTTTGGAGCTCACCGTAGCCGACGGCAAGGCTCTGCCATTCAAGGAGATTACCCCGCAGCGTATCACCGCCGAGCAGCGTGGCAACTCTTTTGAAGTAAAGGCCATACAGGGCTCGTTCGTCAAGGGCGAGGGTCGTGTAGCTCTGCGTATGATACCGAGCAACGGCTCTGTCGTATTGGATTGCGACCTCTCGAAATAGTTTTTCTGCAAAAAGGGAAAAGGAGATAAATAAGGGAGGCATAATAGCATAAAAGAGTTGAGAAGATGATTAAGTCGCTTATAAAACCTGTCACATACCTTACAAGTGCAGATTTCAGACTGCGTTTCAAGGTGTGGCGTTGGCGAGTGATGCAAACGGCCGTAGGTCGCTACATCCTGCGAGTGTTCTATGGCAACAAAAACGCAGCCTTAGGCAAGGATGTCTTTGGTATGCATTTCCGCTCGCCCATAGGGCTTGCCGCAGGTATTGACCGCAACGGAGAGCTTATAGATGCTATGGCGGCTGCCGGCTTTGGCTTTGTGGAGGTGGGCAGCGTCACGCCCCGCAAGCAGGGAGGCTCGCCACACCCCTATCTCATTGAGTTGAAGGGCGACCATGCACTCCTGCACCGAGCCCAGACCGAGAGTGCCGGCGTGGAGCAGGTCATCGAGAATATCAAACGCCACAAGAGTCGTATGGTGGTGGGCTGCAACATCGTCAAGGGATTCACAACGCCCGACGATGAGGCTCCGCGAGATTATCTGCGACTGTTCCGTCCGCTGTATCAGTATGTTGATTACTTCACGGTAAATATCTGTTGCAACACGACAACCAAGAGCTATATCCCCACCGACAAGGCGGAGATTATGGCCATTTTGCAACCGCTGTTTGAGTTCCGCCGAGGCCAGAATCAGTATCGTCCCATATTGCTGAAAATATCGCCCGATATGAGTGACGAGCAGATTGATATGATGACCGACATTATGCTCGAAACACCACTGGACGGCATCGTGGCCGTAGCAGGTTCTACGGGTCGATACGGACTAGAGAACTCAGCAAAGAAGATGCATAAGCTGGGTCGCACACCCGGCACAATAAACGGACATCCGCTGAAACAGCGTGCCCTGGATGTTGTACGCCGCATCCACACCCGTTCACAGGGAACCTATCCAATCATTGGCTGTGGCGGCATATCGACCTATCAGGATGTGAAGGATATGCTCGATGCGGGTGCTACACTCGTGCAGATATGCACCGAGTTTATCTACAACGGCGGCAAGACGATACGCACGCTGAACAAGGCTCTTGGCGAGGAGATCAAGGAGGGTCAGACGCAAAAAAAATGACGCGATGATAAAGGCTACAATCATAACAATCGGAGATGAGATTCTCATCGGGCAGATTGTGGATACCAACTCTGCGAGTATCTCACGCCACCTGAACACGGCGGGTATCACCGTCGGGGAGAAGCTCTCCATAGGAGATGACAGAGAGCAGATAACCTCAACGCTGCACCGCACGCTATCCACATCGCAAATCGTAATCATCACGGGCGGTCTTGGCCCCACGAAGGATGATATCACAAAGCATACATTAGCCGAGTTTTTCCATTCGGAGCTTACGCGTGACGAGAAAGTGGCGGAGCACGTCTGCCGAATGCTGACAGCCCGCGGCATCGAGTATAACGAACTGAATCAGTCGCAGTCCCTCGTGCCAGAGTGCTGCACCGTGCTGCACAACGCACACGGCACAGCCCCCGGAATGTGGTTTGAGGCGGAGAACGCGGCGGTGGTCATATCGTTGCCGGGAGTACCTTTTGAGATGGAGCATCTGATGGAGGATGAGGTTATGCCCCGCCTGAAAAAGCACTTCTCGCTGCACGCCAACATACACCGCACGATGATAACATCGGGCCTGCCCGAATCGATGCTGGCTGCAAGAATAGCCGAGTGGGAAGATTCTCTGCCGAAGCACATCAAGCTTGCCTATCTGCCCGCACCCAACATCGTGCGTCTGCGTCTTTCGACCTACGACAGCGACGATGAGCAGGCTGCACGCGACGAGATAGAGCAGCTCTTTGACCGTTTGTACGAGATTATTCCCGAACATATTGTAGGCTTTGAGAATGCGTCGGTGCAGGAGCTGGTGCATCACCTCTTGACCGAGAATGGACTCACGCTTGCCACGGCCGAGAGTTGCACGGGTGGCACAATAGCATCACGCTTTACGGCTATGGCGGGTGCATCGGCATACTTTCGCTGCGGCGTAGTGGCCTACGCCAACGAGATAAAGGAGAGTGTTTTAGGCGTCAGCCACGATGATATAGTACGCTATGGAGCCGTGAGTGAGCCCGTAGCACGTCAGATGGCCGAAGGTGTAAGGCGTCTGTCGGGTGCCGACTACGCCATAGCGACAACGGGCATAGCAGGGCCAACGGGTGGCTCGGATGCCAAGCCCGTAGGTACCGTTTGGATGGCCGTAGCGACCCCCACACGCACATTGAGCACGATGCGACCTTCGGGTACCGACCGAGGACAGATTATCAGCCGTGCCTCAGCCTATGCAATAGAGATGTTATATCAGATTCTCAAAGAGAATTTGAGTGCAGAGTAACGAATTATTCCAAAAAACTACTACCATGATAGTTCAATCAATCATTGACACCGACCTGTATAAGTTTACCACTTCGTATGCTTATTTCAAGTCATTTCCACAGGCCCAGGGAACATTCGTATTCCACGACCGCGAAGATACCGTTTACGACGAGAGTTTCATAACCCGTCTGAATGCAGCGTTTGCCGACCTTGAAAAACTCTCCCTCACTGACGAGGAGTTTGAGTATATGGTGAAGAATTGCCGTTTCATACCACAGAACTACTTCGAGTGGCTGCGAGGCTTCCGTTTCGAGTCATCAAAATTGAAGGTATGGCTCAGCGAGGAGGGCCATCTGCATATCGAGGCGACAGACCTGCTCTACAAGGTAACACTCTACGAGATTGCGGTACTTGCAACCGTATCGGCACTGCGTAATGAGGGTAACGAGATTGAGATGGAGGATGTCATCTCTCGCCTCAAACCAAAGATTGAACTCTCTAACCGCGAACGCATACCCTTCTCGGACTTCGGAACACGCCGCCGCTTCTCGTTTGAGGTACACAAGACCGTCATGGAGTATATCAAGGCCAACGCCTACTGCTGCAACGGTACATCGAACTGCTACCTTGCAATGAAGCTCGGCATGAAGGCCATAGGTACCTATCCGCACGAGTTGCCAATGTTTATCGCAGCCGTGAACGGAGGTCCGCGTCAGGCCAACTATCTGGCTATGGAGGAGTGGGTCAAGGTCTATGACGGATACCTCGGCATAGCTCTTACCGACACCTACGGCTCGGATATCTTCTTCAAGAACTTCTCGAAGAAGCACGCCTCACTCTTCGATGGTGTGCGTCAGGATTCGGGCGACCCGATACGCTTTATCGATATGGCCATAGCCCGCTACAACGAGCTGGGTATCGATCCTATGACGAAGACCATAATTTTCAGCGACTCGCTGGACTTCCCGCGTGCTGCCGAGATTATGAAGGCGTGCGAGGGCCGCATACGCTGCTCATTCGGTATCGGCACAAACATCACAAACGACACGGGTTACAAGCCTTGCAATATCGTGATGAAGCTATCTCAGTGCTGTATGAACGAGAAGCAGCAGATTCGCAAGTGCGTAAAACTGTCCGACGTTCCGGGCAAGGCTATGGGCGATGCGACAGAGGTAGATCTGTACCGCCGCTTGCTGGAGTAACACGCTGAATAACACACAAAAGACAACCTTTTATGCAAAGATTACTCGCAATTTTTTGTATCATAATAACATCGCTTGTCAGCGGTTGTACCAAAGATGTAGGCAACATCAGCCCTTATAAAATAAGGTTTAGATGAAATTATTTTGATATTTGAATTTATTTTCCGTATCTTTGCACACCCTTATTGTAAGGGGAGTAAAAATTAATAAAGTAAAAACTATGAGAGTTTGCGAAATTACAGGTAAGACTGCCGTAGTGGGTAACAATGTTTCTCACTCAAACCGCAAGACCAAGCGCAAGTTCAACACTAACTTGAAGACAAAGCGTTTCTGGTCAGAGGAGGAGGGCCGTTGGTTTACCTTGAAGGTAACAACTGCCGGTATGAAAACAATTAACAAGAAGGGCTTGGCCGCAGCATTGAAGGAGGCCGTTGCACCCAAGAAGGTTTACTAAAAAAATCGAGTAACAAATGGCAAAGAAAGGTAACAGAGTTCAGGTGATTTTGGAGTGCACCGAGCAGAAGGAGTCTGGCGTTGCAGGTATGTCACGTTACATCACTACCAAGAACAAGAAGAACACACCCGATCGTTTGGAGCGTAAGAAGTACAATCCTTACTTGAAGAGAGTGACAGTACATCGTGAAATTAAGTAATTTTAGGATTAAGTTATGGCAAAGAAAGTAGTTGCAACCCTTAAAACGGGTACAGCCAAGAAGTACACAAAGTGCATCAAGATGGTGAAGTCGGAGAAGACTGGTGCCTACATCTTCAAGTCTCAGAACATTCTTGAGGAGGCTGACATCAAGGCATATTTCGCCGAGAAATAATTTTTGTGATTGGACCGAGGCCGTTCGCAGCCGATAGTCCGATACAAAAAAGGCGTTCCTTCGGGGACGCCTTTTTTGTGTTTGTATGCCCAGAGCATATACCCCACTCCTGCCCGCACAGAGCCCTCATAGCGGAGTCGCAAGATATTAAAATCAACTATAAATTATGACATAAACGATATATTATTTAATTTTCAGTCGCAATATTTCTTGCTTTTTTTATTATATATATGTATATTTGTCATTAATATGTGTGGATTGTGAGGCTGTTATGCCTTTGCAGTCTTCGCAAAGACCGACAAACCAGAAAACCTACTTAAAACAAAAAGGTAGATTATGAAAAGATTTTTCTCTTTTTTTATTCTAACTCTCGTAATCTTGTTTTCATCTTGTGTTGAGGATAAGACCAGCCTTAAGCAGGAGGAGATTGCAATAAATTTCAACCTTAATGCCGACAACTTCACGCGTGCATACGGAGATGGTACAACCGTCCGCGACTTGGAGTATGCTATATTCTCAAAGGCGGACTTCGACAACGGCAACTACACCTCACCCGTTGATGGCACACACAAGGAGGTCAAGAATGCCTTCTCTGCTACGCATCAGACGGCAATCATAGTTGAAAAACTCGGTATGGACCACGAGTATGTAGCTGTTTTCTGGGCAGATGCCGAGAATGACAACTATAGTATCGACTGGACCACCCTGACAATGGAGATTGAGGATACCAGCAAGCTCTCGGCACAGGATGAGGCGGCTGATGCCTTCTTCGCAGTCTATAAGTTCATCGCCAACGAGGAGCATATCGAATCTCACGTTGTGCTGAAACGCCCCTTTGCACAGCTCAACATTGCCACAAGCAATATGGAAGCTGCCGTGGAGGCTTTGGGTACGGAGCTTACACAGACCGCTGTTCGTGCCAACACCTTCACAAAGCTTGACCTTGCATCGGGCGTTGCCAGTGAGCCGGCAGAGTGCCTGTTCAACTTCGCCGCAATACCCACAGGCGATAACACTATAATCTCTGACGGAGAGACAGATTTCACCCGCATCGCGACCTGTTATATTCTGGTAAACAACAATAACACAGAGGATGTCACAATATATCTGAACGACGAGAACTACTATCGCACGTTCTCTGACATCAAGCTTTACAGAAACCTGCGTACCAATATTGTCGGCAACATGTTCTCTGGCTCAACCGAGATTGAGGGCGTTGAGTCACCCAAGAACGTATCGCACAAGGATGGTAAGTTCCGTGTGCAGCTCACATGGGAGGCTCCGTCGGTAGCGGGCTACACCACACGCATCACCTGGACACAGGATGGCGTGGAGAAGAGTAAGGATGTGGATGCTTCTCTCGGCGAGGTTATCATCGAAGACCTGCCCGAGGGCGACCACACATTCACTCTCATAAACATCGACAGCAATGATGCTGCGTCGTACGAGACTACGGAGATTGCTCACGCCTTCGGAGAGTTTGTAACCCGAACATTGAAAAATACGGCTTATGACGCCAACACTGAAACTGTTACCCTCATATTCGACAAGACCGTAGATGGCACTTCACCTTGGGCCGAGGGCAAGGAGACTGTCATCAAGTACACCAACCTGGATGGCACAACCTCTACCAAGACAATAGCAAACTCGGCTCAGAGAGTTGAGTGTGATAACATAGGCGTTGGCGTAACTCTCTCATACTACACTGCTTATGAGCCTGAAAATGGTTGCGAGCTGTTGGACGAGATGAATGGTCCAACCCTGACCACAACAACCGTAAATGGTTTTGATGTGAATGTAATGACCTGGAACGTATGCTGTGCTTGGCACGGAGGCGTTGGAGGAGGATCTGACGATGGTTATCTTGCCGAAGTAGATGGCGTATATCTTGGTCATCCCTGGAAGATTCGTCGTGCTGCGATTGTTGAAACAATCAAGAACAGCAAGGCCGATGTTATCTTCCTGCAGGAGATGAATTGTACCGACCCTATCAACTTCTTCCGTGATATTATGCAGTTGCTGAACGGTAAGACATCCAACCTTGGCAGCAACGACAGCTATTACAATAACTCTTGGCCTGTTGAGACCTACAACGGCGACACCTACTGCGGAGTATTGGTTAAACGAGGAAAGAAGGATTGGCTCACATTCGATGACGAGGGTAATGCTATCATCTTCAAGAAGAGTATGTTTACCGACGTGACCTCGAACTACGACACATCTTCGCCCGTAGGTTATTTCTGGCTGTCAAACACTCCAAATAAAGAGAGTATCTACCCCGATGCGAACCACAAGCGTGTCTGCTTGTATAAGCGACTGAAGCACAATGCAACAGGCAAGGAGTTTGTAGTTGCTTGTACTCATATTGACAACAGCCACAATGCCGAGGATGCACCCGGCTATGAGATTATGAACGGACAGGTGCAGATATTGATTAACAATGTGAGAGCAAACACTCTGACAACCAACGAGCAGCGAGGATACGAGGATACAGCAGAGGCTGACAAGATTGGCAGATGTCCTGTGATTATTGGTGGCGATATGAACGCCAACCCCGGCTACTCTCCAATTATGCGTTTTGGCTACAATAAGGCTGGCGGTTACAGAAAAAACGCCAATCCGGCAGGCAACACCTCATATGACAACGACTTTGCCGACTGCTACAACGTTGCATTGAATGGTGGTGCTCCAATGACATATCCTACAAGTACGGTAAACCGCAGTACTATGGTTGACATCAAATACGATAAGAATACAACGCATGCGACAGTATCGCAAAATGGTGCTGCATGGGACTATATCTTTATGCGTTGGGGCAATACTGTAAAATCTTATCAGATACACTACCCGTTCTACAACTCGTTTGTTTACAACGGCACTTCTTACGAGGATGTATTCCTCTCGGATCACAACGCTGTATCTGCTGTGATTAACTTGCAGTATTACGAGTAATTCACTCGCTAACGATAGACAAAAGGCCGCCTTTTTCGAGGCGGTCTTTTTGTATCATACGCTTTATTTGGTGCTTTCGCCGAAAAGATGTAATTTTGTGGGGTTATATACCTCAAATATATACAATAACGCAAAAATTTTTAAGAGATATGGGATTTTTTGACCTTTTTAAGAAAAAGACAGATAAGCCTGCCGAGCAGACCACAACTCCGGTAGCCGAGCAGACACTGGAGGCAACAGAGGCGTCAAAAGCGGCAGAAGAGGCAGCGGGTAGCGAAATAGCGAATGAGGCGGCAGAGGTCGTAGCTTCTGCGGAGCCCACGCCCCAGCAGGCACAGCAGGAGCTGAATGCCGGTCTGGAAAAGACCAAGACAGGCTTCTTCTCGAAGCTGGCTCGTGCCATAGCTGGTCGTTCGACAGTGGATGCAGATGTATTGGATGATTTAGAGGAGGTGCTGATAACATCGGACGTAGGTGTGGAGACAACCGTAAAAATCATTAACCACATCGAGCAGCGTATCGCCCGCGACAAGTATATGAATACCTCGGAGCTGAACGCCATTCTGCGTGACGAGATTGCCCTGCTGATGGAGGAGTCGCACTCATCACAGCAGGACTTCGGCCTGGAAGTAAAGGAGGGCTCGCCCTATGTTATGATGGTCGTGGGTGTGAATGGTGCCGGCAAGACCACCACGATAGGCAAGCTCGCAGCGAAGCTCACCGCCGCAGGTCGCAAGGTCTATATCGGTGCTGCCGACACATTCCGTGCCGCAGCCATCGACCAGCTGGCTGTGTGGGCTGACCGTGCCGGTGCAACGATGATTCGTCAGGAGATGGGCTCTGACCCTGCATCGGTGGCTTACGACACACTGAAATCGGCCGTAGCGAATGGTGCCGACGTGGTGCTGATTGACACCGCCGGCCGTCTGCACAACAAGATTGGTCTGATGAACGAGCTTACGAAGATTCGAAACGTGATGGCAAAGGTTATACCCGATGCCCCCCACGAGGTGATGCTCGTATTGGACGGCTCAACAGGTCAGAATGCCTTTGAGCAGGCTCGCCAGTTCACGCAGGCGACACAGGTTACATCGCTTACAATCACCAAGCTGGACGGCACAGCAAAGGGTGGCGTCGTGATAGGCATCAGCGACCAGTTCCATATTCCGGTGCGTTATATCGGCATTGGCGAGGGTATCGACCAGCTGCGTATGTTCGACCGTCACGAGTTTGTTAATGCCCTCTTTGGCGAGGCGAAATAGTCGCAGACGGTAATGAAAAAGATAAACGTCATAACTCTCGGCTGCTCGAAGAATACCGTTGATAGCGAGCATCTTATGGCTCAACTTGCAGCGGCGGGCTACAAGGTGGTGTTCGACAGCGACCGCACCGACGCGAAGGTGGTGGTGATAAACACCTGCGGCTTCATAGGCGACGCCAAGCAGGAGTCTATCGAAACGATACTGACGGCAGTGGAGGCAAAGCGTGCCGGCCGCATAGAGAAGCTGTTTGTAATAGGTTGCCTCAGCGAACGTTACGCCGACGAATTACGAGAGGAGATTCCCGAAGTGGATGACTATTTCGGTGTTAAGAACTGGGCGGAGATTGCAGCGGCACTCGGTGCAGAACACCGCACAGAGCTGGAGACAGAACGCATACTCTCAACGCCCGATCACTATGCCTACCTGAAAATTGCCGAAGGCTGCAACTGGCTCTGCGGATATTGTGCCATACCGCTGATTCGCGGCAAGCACGTATCTATCCCGATAGAGCAAATCATCGAGGAGGCGAAGAAGTTAGCCGCACAGGGCGTGAAGGAGCTGATGGTCATAGCACAGGACACAACATACTATGGCATAGACCTTTATGGCCGTCGTCGTCTGGCTGATGTGCTGACCGAACTCTGCAAAATCGAAGGCATAGAGTGGATTCGCCTGCACTACGCCTACCCCGCCTCGTTCCCCGAGGATGTGATTGAGGTGATGGCACGCGAGGAGAAGATTTGCAAGTATCTCGACATTCCGTTCCAGCACATATCGGACAATATGCTCTCGGCGATGAAACGTCGTCACGACAAGGCCGAGGCGATGGAGCTTATCCGTCGTCTGCGTAAGCAGATACCCGACATCGCCCTGCGAACAACCCTTTTGGTGGGTTATCCCGGTGAGACCGAGGCAGATATGGCCGAGTTGGAGGCCTTCGTCAGGGAGGTGCGTTTCGACCGACTTGGTGTATTCCCCTACTCGGAGGAGGAGGGTACATATTCGGCTCTCAACCTCAAAGATGATGTACCGCAGGAGGAGAAGGAGCTGCGTGCGGCACGCATAATGCAGATTCAGGAGGAGATTTCACTGCAAAACAACCTCGCACGCGTAGGTCGCACGATGCGTTGCATAGTGGATGGACGTCAGGGTGATTACTACATCGCCCGTTCGGAGTACGACTCACCCGAGGTGGATCAGGAGATATTAATCCCGGCCGACAGCCGCCGTCTCTACCGAGGTCGCTTTTATGATGTACGCATAACGGGAGCCGAGGATTACGACCTCTACGCCGAGGTTATCGGCCCATCTCGCAAAAGGGGCTGATAGTGTCAAATTTAGCATTTACCTATGGTAAATTTGCGTTTTTTATATTTTTTTTCTACCTTTGAATGTCTGAAAGTGTTTTCCGACAAACAAGATTATGGCAAAGAAAAGCATCATATCACACATAGAGGCCCAGACCGAGAGAATAATCTCTCAATATGAAGCACTTGAAGCGGCCTACAACTCCCTGCAGGAGGAGTGCTCTGCATTGCGTGTGAAGAGTCGCGAGCAGGAGGAGCAGTTGCGTGATATGAAGGCCGAGGTGCAGCGACTGAGGCTGACAGAGAGCCTTGCCGGCGGAGAATCGTCAGACAAAGCAAAATCACGAGCAAGAATCAACCTGTTATTGCGGGAGGTTGATAAGTGCATCGCATTACTTACCAAAGCACAGCAGAATTAATTATGGCTGAACAAAAGATAACCCTTAAAGTGGCTCGCAAGCCATACTCGCTGACCATAGACAGCGACAAGGAGGAGATATACCGTTTGGCCGAGCGTGAGGTGAACGCCTACATTGGCAAATGGGAGGAGGCCTTTGGCGACAATATCAACATACAGGATTGTTTGGTCTTCACCGCACTGCAATTCTGCATCAACAATATCACGATAACCCGCCAGAACGGAATCAGTGACGAGGATATTGAGGCATTGGATCAGCTATCAAAGCGTTTGGATAAGCATCTGAACCGTATAGCTCCGAAGAAGAATAACATCAAAGAGTAAGGATTCTCGCTGAAAGACAGGCGAAAAACTACACTCAACAGGTTCTTTACATAGAAAAATCTACCCGCATAGATTTCCTTATAGCTTTGCGAAACTGAACACTTATTACATTGGGTCAACTCTCGGTTTCTCAAAATCAGGCCTTAACCCCGCAAGGGGTGTGTCTGCGGACACCGTTGGACGATTGCGAACTCCGGAGCCCCACACTTTGACTTATCGGCAGATTCGTCAAACAAGAAAAGGAAACACTATGCGGTTTTTATTTTTGTTGAATACGACTAAAAAACTATATTATTAACATTTAACACAACAGACAAACAATGATAACAATAGTTCTAACGGCGTTGATTTCTGCTGTGGTGGCGATTGTGGCGTGGAATCTGATTACCACCTACATCACCAAAAACACCATAAAGAAACAGCGTGAAGCAGCTCTCAAAGAGGCCGAGGCCGAGGGCGAGATGATTAAAAAGGAGAAGATTCTCCAGGCAAAAGAGAAGTTTATCCAGCTCAAAAGCGAGCACGACCGCCAGATAAACGAACGTAATCAGAAGATTGCACAGAGTGAGCAGCGTGCAAAGCAGATCGAGGCCAACCTCGTAAATCAGCAGCGTGACCTTGACAACAAAATCAAGGAGAACGACCGCATAAAGGAGCAGATGGCCGGACAGATGCAGAGTCTGAACACAAAAAAGGAGGAGCTGGCCGCAGTAATCAAGGAGCAGAATGCTCGTTTGGAGCAGATCTCCGGAATGAGTGCCGAGGAGGCAAAGAACATTCTCGTAGAGAATATGAAGGCAGAGGCGAAGGCCGAGGCTGACACATACATCAATGAGACCATCGAGGAGGCGAAGCTCACAGCCACAAAGGAGGCAAAGCGTATCATCGTGACCTCTATCCAGCGTGTAGCAACCGAGACTGCTATTGAGAATGCTGTGACCGTATTCAACATCGACAGCGACGAGGTTAAGGGTCGTATCATCGGTCGCGAGGGCCGTAACATACGTGCTTTGGAGGCTGCCACAGGCATTGAGATTATCGTGGATGACACCCCCGAGGCTATTATTTTGAGTGGTTTTGACCCCGTACGTCGTGAGATTGCCCGCCTGGCACTGCACCAGCTGGTAACCGACGGTCGTATCCATCCTGCCCGCATCGAGGAGGTTGTGGCAAAGGTCAAGAAGCAGATTGAGGAGGAGATTGTCGAGGTGGGTAAGCGTACAGCCATCGACCTCGGTATTCACGGCCTGCACCCCGAGCTTATCCGCTTGATTGGTAAGATGAAGTATCGTTCATCGTATGGTCAGAACCTCTTGCAGCACGCACGAGAGACCGCCAACCTCGCTGGTATTATGGCATCGGAGCTGGGCCTGCCTGTAAAGGCTGCACGCCGTGCCGGTCTGCTGCACGATATTGGCAAGGTGCCCGATGACGAACCCGAATTGCCACACGCAATTATCGGTATGAAGCTGGCCGAGAAGTATAAGGAGAAGGCTGATGTATGCAACGCTATCGGTGCTCACCACGACGAGGCGGAGATGACATCGATGATTGCCCCCATCATTCAGGTCTGCGATGCCATTTCAGGTGCCCGTCCGGGTGCTCGTCGCGAGGTTGTGGAGTCTTACATCAAGCGTTTGAAGGAGATGGAGGGTATTGCCCTCTCATACCCCGGTGTGGTGAAGACCTACGCTATTCAGGCAGGTCGCGAGTTGCGAGTAATCGTAGGAGCCGACAAGCTCTCGGATCAGGAGTCAGAGATGCTCTCTCACGATATAGCAAAGAAGATTCAGGACGAGATGACATATCCCGGTCAGGTGAAGATTACTGTCATCCGCGAGACTCGTTCGGTAAGTTACGCAAAATAATCGCCCTGCCAGCAGGTCTGGCAGCGGAGCAGATAATGATAAATCCCGACTTTCACGAAAGTCGGGATTTATTTATATAACATTGCTTCCTTATTTATGGTACGGGGTCGTAACCACTACCACCCCACGGATGACATCGCAGTATGCGTTTGAGTGTCAGCCAGCTACCCTTTATCGGGCCGTGCTTACGCAGAGCCTGCAAGGCATACTGCGAGCAGGTGGGCGTGAAACGGCAGCACGGTGGCTTCAATGGCGAAATACAATACTGATAGAACTTCACCAATGCAATAAGTGGAAAGATTGCAATCTTCTTACAGACGGCTACAAACTTGTCCCAGGATTCGTTGCACGGCATACTCTATGGTTTTATAGCTTAATACCTCCTTTGTGGAATAGACCAGAGCCATATCCAACGCTATGCCCTGCTCTGCGGCCTTCGCCACAAGCTGCTGCTTATGCAGTCGATAGGCCTCGCGGCTACGACGCTTCAACACATTGCGTTTGTTGGCTCGCTTGTGAAACTTCTTCGGCACAGAGAACATAACCTCTACGCCACCGCTAACGCTGTCATCGCCGACACATTCGCCTCCGACACTGCACTCCTTAAAGCACATATAACGGAACGGATATACAAAACCGCCCTCGCCCTCGGCGAATAATCGTCGTATGGCCGAGAGTGAACGCAATCGTTCAACACGGGGCAGGCTGTTCTCTGACATTGTGAAGAGTATTTTGAAGCGACTATTTCTTCTCTGTCTTGTCGGCAGCAGATGTACGGCTACGGCTCTTCTTGGCGAGTTTATTCTGCTGTGTGCGGATAAACTCCTCCTTGGTGTCGTCCTCGGTAAGCTGCACACACTCCACCTCCTCGCCCCGTTTCAGCTTGGCAAAATAGAGGTCTATGGCCTTTGCCATAGATGGTGCCTCAGGCGATGGTGCCGATGCCTTGACCTTCATACCCGCCTCCAAAGCGGCACGCAATGTAGCCTCACCGAAGGTTGCGATAACGGGCAACGACTCAACGCCAAAGTTCTCCACAACACTCTTAACATCCGACGGCGAGTACAACGCCATAACATCGTATGTCGCAGGCTGCACATCACCCATATCGGCAGCAACGGTAAGCGCCAGAATAACGGGGTCGAAGTTCATCTTCAACTTCGCCAGCGAGTCGGGCAACTCCGGCTTATGGGGTTCACTCAGTGCCAGGAGGAATCTCTCACTCTTATGCTTGATGATTAGCTCCATAAGGCCGGTGAACGAGCCATCGGCAAACGAAATCTTACGCTTGCGATAGACAATATACTTCTGCAAATAGAGGGCTACGGCCTCGGTATTGCAGATATATTTCATTGTCTCGGGGACTGTTATGCGAGCCTCCTCGCAGATATGAAAAAAGCTATCTACGGTGGTGCGTGACGTAAAGATAACAGCAGTATGATCCAGTATCTCTACACGCTGCGAACGGAACTCTTTGAGTGTAACTCCAACAACTTTGATTAGCGGTTTATAATCTATCTCCACGCCATACTTTGTTGAAAGCTCATAGAAAGGTGACTTCTCAATAATAGCAGGACGAGGTTGTGATATCAAAATTTTATTTACCATCATATATTATTTTATTATCTAAACCGTATAGCCATCTGCCACAGCAGTGTAACAGGCACGATTTCGACGGTGCAAAGGTACAAAAACCAATGTAAAATTGAAATTTTTTTCGACATAAACAGATCAAGACTCTCTCTGACATAGAGTACCAACGTAAGACCCAATGCCAGATAGGTAGCAATTCGCCACGCCATAACGCCTCCCGACATCTGCAACACCAGCAGGAACGGAGCCACAACCACCGTGGCAAAGACAAAATAGGTCAGACGCACACGCATAAGTGTATGAATCGTCGATAGGGAACGTGTGACAAATCCTACAATCAGAAGTATTATATACTGCACGATGACAAGCACAACAAACAGAGCCATACCCATAAACGGCGAGAGCAGACGTTGCTCGTCTGACAGCTCCATAACCATACTGCCGCCACGAATGAGCCATATCGAGAGCAGCACACCTACACCGCCCACGCCCAGCAGAAACAGCTTGCCCAGAAAACCGTAGAAGATATCGCTGCGGCGGCGTTCGTTCACTCTGTCCGACACGGCGGCACTACGGCGAAACGACGAGTAGATAAGAGCCACTACATCGTGGTAATAGCGATAGATGCAGAACATATAACCTATTATGACAGCAACCACAATCGCATCGAGCAGAACATCTGTCCAGAATGGCATATTGAACAGGTCGGAGAACGATGTTGTCGCAAGTGAAGCTCCCTCGTCTGCGGCAGCACTTTGCGACACAACACCATTGGAGAGTGTTGTCCCCTCGCCAAAGACCGACTCCGCATCGGCATCACGATAAAAGTCACGTGCCGCACGCCACCTGTCGGTTATCAGCCGGAAGGTATCACCAGAGGCTACACCCGACACACTATCCTCCGGCACAGGGTTGTGCAGAGGTCCCGTCCAACCCTCGGTGAGTCGGCACAGCTGGTATTCCGAAAGGGTGTCCAGCCCGGAAGTATATGTTTGTGCAGTATCTTGCATTATTCAATAACTCGTTTCAAAATTATGCGGAAAGTCGTACCGTGGCCCACCTCCGACTTGGCAACAAAGATGCGTCCGTGATGATAATCCTCCACGATGCGGTGCGAAAGCGATAGACCCAGACCCCAGCCGCGAGTCTTGGTTGTGAAGCCCGGCTCAAATATGCTCTTCCAGTTATTCTTCGGGATACCCTTGCCCGTGTCACTCACATCTATCATCACACTCTTGTCGTTTGCCGCAATATTGACATCAATCTCGCCCTTGCCCTGCATGGCATCAAGGGCATTTTTCAGCAGATTCTCGACAACCCACTCAAACAGAGCAACATTGATATTGGCCTTGACAGGTGCCATAGCCAGACCATTGTACGACAACGACACATTGCGTGGTATGCGGTGACGGAAGTACATAACAGTCTCGCCCACCACCTCATTTACATTATTTACCGTCAAGACTGTCTCGGAGCCAATCTTTGAGAATCTGTCCACAATCTTCATCAGGTGCGACAAATCCTTGTTCATCTCATCCACAGCGGTTTTATCCACCTCCATATTACGCAGGTACTCCACCCAGCCAAGCAACGACGATATGGGTGTTCCCAACTGATGTGCAGTCTCCTTGGCAAGGCCTATCCACACGCGATTCTGCTCATCCTGCTTGGTGGATTGCAGTGCTATGTAGGTGAAGATGATGAAGATTGCGATAATCAGCCACTGCACATAAGGGAAGTAGTAGAGGGCCGTCAGCAGCTGTGACTTGCCATAGAAGATGATATGACTATGGCTACCCGACCACATAAGACGCACCGTGCGGGGTGTGTTCTCCTCAATCAGCTCGTTTCGCTTACGACGCAACTTCTCCGGGTCATTCAGTATCTCCTCCGGAATGCGGTTGCTCATTATGAGGTTGAGATTCTCGTCGGTAATGATGAACGGAATATTGTTCTGCGTGCTTACGATATGCGAGATAAGCGGATCGACGTGATAGTTACCGAAGGCCTCGCGGCTGACGCGTTCCATAGCTGCCACCCACAGGCGGACATCGTTCTGCTCCTTCTCCCGCAACACATCGGCAAGATAGTTGGTATAGATAAGCGACATCACAGCCAATATCAATCCTATAATCAGAATCGATATACGACTGCGGAACGATATCTTCTTGCCTCCACCAAACAACTTTGCCATACGCCTCTGCTTATTTTTTCGCTACACTTTTCCTTTCCAACACCACCTTACTGCTTCTCGGTGTCCTGCTCTGCAAGTATGCGGCTATGCTCCTCGCCGTTTCGCAGCAACTCAACAGCCTTTATCACGAGGCTGTCCGACACCAGATTATGCTCGATAAGACCCTCGGCGTAGCTATGACGCAGGACAATGTCGCCATTGAGCATATCGGTAATCTCCTGACGATAACGACGCAGGTTATCGGCCTTCTGGTCTTTGAGTTTCTTCTCCAGGAGAAGCAAATCCTCCTTGAAAGCCTCATCGTAACGTTCCTCCTCCGAGGTCTTCTTCAACATATCCAACGCCAGACGGGTACGCGACTCATAGGGCACACTCTTGTCCTCCATATACTTCACAAAGTCCTCATAATCCTGATCGGTGATAGAGAACGACTTGTTGTCAATCTGCTGATTGGGATTACGACGCATATAGCCGTCGAGGAACTCCTCGATATAGCCGAGGTTGTAGAGCATCACAGCAAACGAAGAGATATACTCCGGCTTGACCCTCACATCGGGCATCAGGCCCTTACCCTCATAGACCTTACGGCCGTTGCGGGTCCTGAACTCACGCATCAGCGAGTCGGGAACCATCTCCGAGGTGGTACCATCGTGTGACGAGTAGTTAATACGCTGTATGCAACGACCCGAAGGGATATAATATTTCGATGTTGTAACTTTCAGATAGGCGTTATATCCCACCGGTACCATAGTCTGCACCAGACCCTTACCGAAGGATGGTTGTCCCATAAGTACCGCACGGTCCATATCCTGCAACGCACCACTCACAATCTCGGCTGCCGAGGCACTATTGCCATTTATCAGCACCACGATAGGTACTTCGCCCAGCACGGGAGCCGACTCTGTGAGGTGTCGGCGTGTGCCCTGTTCCGAACGGCCTCGCATCGTCACGACCTCCGAGCCCTTGGGTACAAACAACGAGAGAATCTTCACCGCCTCGGAAAGACTGCCGCCACCATTGTCACGATAGTCCAGAATAAGGCCCTTCAACTCGCCCTTGCTTATCAGTGAGTTCACCGCAGCACGCATCTCATCGTAGCAGCCATCGGTAAAGTCGTTATGCGAGATGTAGCCAATGCCGTCGGCCACATAGCCCGAATATGGCACTCCGGGGATAGCGATGCGGGCACGCGTAAGCTCCATCTCCTCCTTCTCGCCCGTCATCATTCTCTCGATGCCAATCTTAACGGTTGTACCCGGCACACCCTTCAAACGCGATGATATGTCGGCTGTGGTCGATTTGGTTACATCCTCGCCGTCGATGGTCAGAAACCTGTCGCCAATCTTCAAGCCCGCCAGATCCGAAGGCGTACCCTTGTAGGGTTGTGCCACGACCACGCCACTGCTATCTCTACGCATACGAATCGTTGCACCAATACCGCCATACTTACCCGTAGCCTGAATCTCGAAGTCCGACATCTCCTCCTCCGACATATATTGTGTATAGGGGTCGAGGTTGCGAACCATACCAACAGCACCATCCTTCATCAGCTTGTCGGGGCTGACCTTATCGACATATAGTGACGATATCTCACGCATCATATTGACCATAATCTCCATATTACGGCCAAGTCCGAAGTCATCCTTCGTAGCCCACAGACCCGTAACGACTGCAGCCACGACCAACACCGCACCGACACGCGTGATATTACTCTTCATCCACTTCATCTTACTCTCTTTATCTTACTCTCTTTGCTTGTTCTCCATATAAAGTTCCAGACGGTAGGCTGCATTGGCCACACCACGGCGATTACCCGAGATATCGACCCACTGGCCATACTGCTCAACGACGATCTCATCCTCAAAGAGCATAAAGATTCGTCGCATGAGGTTGTCACCACGGAATACCATACGGCCATCAGTCTCCTCACGAAGCACGAATCCCGCCATAGTAAAGGCAGCAAGCAGTTGCTCGCGGTCGGCGACCATATCGCACTCTATGCGACGCATCATAAAACCGAAGCGTGGGTACAACGCCGAGAGCAGGACAACAGCTCCGGCAAGCATCCAGCCTCGCTTAACCGACATCGTAGCAACGATAGACTCCCATACAGAGGCATCGCCACCCTGCGACTTCAAACCAAGCCACACCAAAACCAAATACAAAACGCAAAAGGCAACAAAATATTTCGCTGCACGAACAAAGTATCGCATAGTATCAATCTTTTATTTTCAAACTTCAATCTCCTCTAATATCGCTGGCGTATATGGTCGGCAACCTGCTCCATCAGCCACGCCGGCGTTGATGTTGCTCCGCAAATACCGACACTGCTACACCCCTCAAACCACTCGGCCTGCAACTCGTGCTCATCCTCCACCTGATAGCTGCGAGGATTCTTCTCGCGGCACACCTCAAACAACACCTTGCCGTTGCTCGACTTGCGACCACAGACAAATATCACCACATCGAAGCGGCAGGCAAACTCCGCCAGCGATGATTCGCGGTTGGATACTCTGCGACAGATGGTGTCATCCACCGTCAGCGTAGCACCACCCTCCAGTCGCGTCTGCATAATATCCACCAGGCGGCGGAAGAGTCCTATGCTCTGCGTAGTCTGCGAGAGGAAGAATATCGGACGCGAGAAATCAACCATCCGCAAATCCGCCTCGCCCTCGATGACTATCGTGGGCTGGGCAACCTGTCCCGTAAGGCCCACAACCTCGGCATGACCTCGCTTGCCCAATATCACAACACTGCCGCCCACGCGTTGCATAGCACGATGTGCCTCCACGACCTTACGCTGCAACTGTGCCACCACGGGGCAGGTGGCATCTATTATCTTTACGCCCTGCTCCTCAGCACGAAGGTAGGTCGAAGGTGGCTCGCCGTGAGCCCTGATGAAGAGATGCTTGCCTCCGAGTGCCGCTATATCGTCGTGTGTTATGGTACGCAGCCCCAGACCCTCCAGACGCTGCACCTCCACGCGGTTATGCACTATGTCGCCCAACGAAAAGACCTCGCCACCCAACTCTGCGAGTGCCGACTCCGCCTTCTCGATGGCTCGCACCACACCGAAGCAGAAACCCGAATTTTTATCAATCTCTACAACCACTTCGCCCTCGTCATTTACTCCTCAACAGCGGCGTTATATCTCTCCATAAACCACTCCATCTGCTCCTCGACGGTCATATAGCTGTTGTCCAGTACAATGGCATCGTCAGCCTGACGAAGTGGCGAAATGGCACGGCTCATATCGGCCTTATCTCGCGAAATGACATTCTCAACAATCTCCTCCAGCGTAACATTGTCGCCCTTGGCCGTAAGCTCGGCATAACGACGACGGGCACGCACCTCAGCATCGGCTGTCATAAAAATCTTCAACTCGGCATCGGGAAAGACCACCGTTCCGATATCGCGGCCATCCATCACAACACCTCTGTCGCGACCCATACGCTGCTGCATAGCCACCAGCTTCTCCCTGACGGCACGAATCGAGCTGACACCACTCACGCAGTTGCTCACCTCGATAGAACGGATACGGCCCTCGGCAAGGTCACCGTTCACATAGATATCGCTGGCACCTCGCTGCGGATTGAAGCGGAAGGTAATCTCAATCTGCGGGAGCAAAGCCTCCACAGCATCTTCATCGACAATACCCGAACGGATAGCTCCATTCTCCAACGCATAGAGTGTAACGGCACGATACATTGCTCCCGTGTCGATAAAGATATAGCCTAGGCGGGCAGCGATAGCCTTGGCGAAGGTACTCTTGCCACACGACGAAAAGCCGTCGATGGCGATAACTATTTTTCTCTTTTTGGCAACCATTATTGAGGCAGAATATTAAAAAACGTTGATAAAATCGTATATATACCGAGCACGGCGATAATAACACCGGCAACGTGGTTTATCGTGAGCATGTGTCGCGGACGGAAGCGGCGACGGAAGATGTCGATTGTGAAGGTCAGCAGTATCCACCACAGCGAAGCACCCGCGAAGAATCCCAGGATGGTCATACCGCCACGCATCATCGATGCCATAGACTCGCCCTCGGAGTGCATACCGACATTGAACATCGCAAAAAAGGCCAGCAGATAGGGGATAACAACAACGAAGTTAGCCAGCGTGAAGGCGAACATCGACGAGTAGTCCTGCCACGGGTCACTCTTTCCTGCACGGTTTTTGCGAATCTGCGGCACGGGGTTCTGGAAGAAGATATAAACACCGACAATCACTACAAAGATACCTCCAATGACCTGAAGAATCATACTGTACTCCTCGATCTGTGCCTGCAACATCGAGTAGAAGAAGAAGGCTATAATGGCCATCAGCATATCGGCACACGCCACACCCAGACCGGAGGCCAGGCCGGCACGCCTGTCCTTGCTCAACGTGCGTTGAATACAGAGTACAGCCACGGGACCCACCGTGATTGATGAGGCCAGTCCGACACCCATACCTTTGAGTAATATTTCGATTATATCTGTCAGCATCTTGTGTTAAGTTTCGATTCAGAGTGCAAAGTTAGGAATTTAATATGAAATATTAAAAAGTTATGACGTTGTTGTGTCATCAATCTCGTAATGTTCTACTTTCAGAGATATTTTCAGCCCTTTTGCAACACACTTCAACCCTTGCACGATAGGGACTAAAACTCAGCGAGATAAAGCATCAAATTGTTAATAAATTATCGAAAACTTTCAGGCCTCAACGCCCCTAAACCGACTTACAACAACTATATTTGCGTGTCACAAAATTGATTTACTATGGCAGAATTCAAAAAGCACGGGCTTGATTTGGAATTACCGAGTGACGTAGCACAGGGACACTACTCTAACCTTGCTATCATATCTCACTCGACATCGGAGTTTATCATCGACTTCGCAACTATGCTCCCCGGCCTGGACAAGGCAAAGGTAAAGAGCCGCATCATACTCACTCCCGAGCATGCAAAACGTCTGCTGCTGTCGCTACAAGAGAACATCACTCGCTACGAGAGCAACATCGGCAAGATTGAGATTCCAAAGGCCCACTCAAACGAGGACCCCATTATCGGTATGGGTCCGATGGGTAACGCATAGAGAGCAACCAAGAGATTTCACACCCCTATTTATAGAGAAGAGGCGTAACACCGTTCTGGTGCTACGCCTCTTCATTTTATCTTGTCTGCAAACCCTTGCAAGGTTCGCAAAAGGGTCCGCTACAACGCCTCGGCAACAACAAAATTGCTTCCGCCAACGAAGATGGCATCATTCTCGGCAGCCATATCGCGAGCCTGCTCCATAGCCTCGGCAACCGAGCCTACGGCCACGCCCATAAGACCCGAAGCGAGAGCCTTCGCCACGATATCCACAGCCTTGGCAGCCCTCTCTGTCGATGCTTGCGTAAAGATATAATAGGCATCGCGAGGCAGCAGAGCCAGCATCTCGTCGATATCTTTATCAGCCGAGAATCCAATGACGCAAATAAGACGATTAACCCTCTGCGACAGAGCCTTCAAGTCCTCGCTTACCAACCTGACACCGTGAGCATTATGACCTGTGTCGCACACCACGATAGGTTGTTTGCCCACAACCTGCCAACGGCCTGCAAAAGAGGTCGCCGCCGAAGCCGAAGCCACACCCTCAACGAAGGCTCGGCGACTGATTGTAAGCGGCGATGAGGTGTGCAGGAAATGAATCGCAGCAGCAGCCGTAATGAGGTTTTTATATTGGTAGCTGCCACCCAGATCCATATCAAACTTATAGATAAATCCATCCTCCAAGCGGCGTAAAGTGATGGTCTGACCCTCCTCCTTTGCACTCTGCGACACGCACTCATAAACATTTTGTGCATAGATCACCTGCGAACGCAACTCCTCGGCACGAGCCTCAACAACGCCATTGTACGCCGCATCGGCCTCACCGACAACCACCGGCACACTCTTCTTGATGATACCGGCCTTCTCGCGTGCAATCTGCTCGATTGTATCGCCCAGCAGTGAGGTATGGTCCAGACCGATATTTGTGATGACACTCAACAGAGGCACAATGAGATTCGTAGCATCGAGTCTGCCTCCCAAACCCGTTTCGATGACAGCAACCTCAACATCGCTGTATGCAAAGTGGTCGAAGGCCATAGCCGTCGTCATCTCAAAGAACGACAGACCCAACTCCTCCATCTTCCGTCTGTTACAATCAACAAAGTTCACCACCTGTTGCTTGGAAATCATCTCGCCATCAACCTTGATGCGTTCACGGAAGTCCTTCAAGTGCGGCGAGGTGTAAAGACCCACGCGGTAGCCTGCCTCGTGCAGTACAGAGGCCAGGATATGCGACACCGAGCCCTTGCCATTTGTGCCGGCAACGTGAATCGTGTAGTAGTTGCGTTGCGGGTTGCCCAAATAGTGGCAGAATTCGGCTATTCGTTCCAGCCCGGGCTTGTAGGCATCGGCTCCTACATTCTGATACGAGGGCAATGAATTAAACAGATAGTCAATGGTTTGAGTGTAGTTCATATTTTCTTGGGTTTAATCTACAAAATGGTTTTTACGGCGTTGGCGATAGGCCGTATAGTACATCACGCCGAGGAATGTGAGCAGCAGCGACATACGCCCTACCCAATCGCCATAGCGGACATAGAGTGTAACATCGTGACGAAGCGTAACATCCGATACCAGCACGCCCCGCTGCTCCCAATCAAGACGCTTGACAACATCGCCTCGCGAGTTGATAAATCCCGACACACCGGTATTGGCACTGCGGGCAATATCTCGGCGGCACTCAATGGCACGCAGACGGCAGAAATCGAACAATCGCTTATGGCCGGGCGTATTACCCCACCAGCCGTCATTCGAGAGAACGGTCATAAACTCCGCACCCTCACGCACGAAGCGGGTAAAGCAGTCGCCATAAAGACCCTCATAGCATATCGCAGGGCCTACAGCAGCACCTTTGCGGAAGACTGTGGCCTTGTCGTTACGGCCCAGCTGACCGGTAACGCCACCCAAATCGACAAACTTGTTGAGAAGGTTGGTGAATGGCATAGCCTCAACACCTATGACAAGACGCATCTTGTGATGCAGGGTGTTGTCATCGTCGGCATTTATGGCAATGGCCGAGTTATAGATATCGTAGAAATAGCCTCCACGCATAGCTCGTGCTGTGGATGTATGTGGCTCATTCGGAGCATAGTATCTCACCGTCGTAGCACCCGTGATAAGCATGGCATCCATACCCAGCGAGTCCATCTCCGCCTGCAAGGTCATAACACTCTGACCCTCCTCAGGGGCGTTATCCTGCAAGTGCTCGGGCAGAGCCGTCTCGGGCAGAGCAACAATCTTTGTCTGCACGGGGACCTGACGCAACAGTTCGGTCATATTCTCCATCTGCCAGAGGCGATTGTCGGCAAACTTCTCGTTATAGCAATCGACATTGGGCTGAATAACCGCCACCTCGACACTCTCCTCCGCAGGTTTATGCCCGACATAGAGGCTCAACGACACCACAACGGGCAGCACAACCGCCGCCACGGCAATCGCCCACTTCGTCTTGCGAGAGTCACGCAACGCCTCAAAAATCAAGATGTTAGCAACAACAACCCACACCGAGCCTCCAAAGACGCCTGTCCACTCATACCACTGCACAGCCCACACATCACCCGAAAAGCCGTTACCCAGCGTCAGCCACGGGAACGACAGCACCTCGGCACTCGTGTAGAGGTACTCCGTAGCCACCCACGCAGCCACGAGCAGAGTATATGACAGGGCTTTCGGTGCTCGTTTTGAGACATAGTGATAGAGCATAAAGGCCGTAAGATTCCAGAAAGTGGAGAATATGGTTGCGGTGATAGGGCCCGCAGGTGTGGCTATCCACACCCACCATATAGTGGCGGCATTCCACAACACGAAGGTAAGCGTTGCCCACATAGCCATACGCCAGAAATCGCGTGCCGAATCGGAATAACCGGCACTCAAAAAGAGCAGAGGAACGAGTGCCACCAAGAGAGTAAGGCCGCTGATACCAAGCCATCCCGCAGAGAGCAGCATAACCGACAGAAGGATATATAAAATCTTTCTCGACATAATCAGCTTTTATACTCTTGCAAAGATAATAAATGCCGACAAATAAACAATGTTTATTCGCGACAAACACAAAATAAAAATGTCCGACACCTCACGGCATCGGACACTTTTATAAATCATTACGCGAGAATTACTCCTCAACGATCTCAACAACCTCCTCGGCGGGCTCCTCTGTAACAGGCTCCTCGACAACGATGTCGTGCAACTCAACCTTGAACTCCAAAGCCTCGTTGGGGCCAATGCTGCCACCGCCGCGAGGACCGTAAGCCAACTCTGCAGGAATCCACAAAGTGATCTGGCCACCCTTGCCTACCAGCTGCATACCCTCGGTCCAGCCCTTGATAACACGGTTCAAGGGGAACTCGATAGGCTCGCCACGCTTGTATGAAGAGTCAAATACGAAGCCATCCCAGAGCTTACCCTCGTAATCAACCTTAACTACATCCTCAGCCTTGGGCTTTGCATTCTCGTCACCGGCACGGTCGATGCGGTACAAAAGACCACTCTCGGTCTTCTGAACACCACTCTTCTTCTCTACCTCTGCCAACCACTCAGCAGCCTTCTCGGCGTTCTTTACGGGCAGAATCTCCATATAGTAGCGACGCATATAGTTCTGTGTCTGCTGGAAACCCTCCTCGGCATTCTCACCGATACCTGCGTTGATACCCTCAGAAATCCAGTAAGTCTGCAAAGGCATACGTGATGTACGAACATTGTAACCGAAGTCATAGCCATAAGCATAAGAGATTGACTTACGCTCGGCATCATTCTCAAATACATCTGCATCAGCAGGGTTGAAAACAGCTGTTGAATCCTCAGCCTGTGCCAAAACCTGCAACTCACGCAGACGATCCTGACGGTCATGTACGAAGAACTGCTCCAACTGTGCATATATCTCCTTGTAAGTCTCGTCCTCCTCTACATCCATAGGAACAGCAAGACCCTTGAGAGCACCCTTCATAACCTCTGCCCAATCCAAACGTACGTCAGGCATATTCGATACTGTACCATAACCTACCGAATAACCCAAAGCGTAAGAGAGGGAGTCCATCTGTGACTTATCACCCTTGGTGATGTACTGTGAACCCTGGCCACAGCACGATGCCATCATCAAAACGACAGCAACATAGATCAATTTTTTCATCTGTTTTTATTTGTTTGTTAAACTTTAAGTTTTTTTCTTCTCAATTCTATCCAAAACCCATCGCCTTATCGTCTGCGACGGCTCTTTACCTCCAGAAGGTTTATGTCGTAGTGCAGCATCTCGTTAGGTCTGATGCTCTTCTCCTTGTCGCCCTCCGAGCCGTAAGCCAGCTCCGAAGGTACCCACAGCAAGACCTGACCACCCTGGCCAATGAGCTTGATACCCTCCTTCATGCCCGGCATAAAGTCACGCAATACGGTTCTTACCGTATCCTCACGATTGGCCACAACATCGACCTCCTCGCCCGAGAGGCGTGTTACACGATAGGTAATAGCCACCGTATCGCGGTCAATCGTTGCGGTCTTATTCATATCGCCAAGTACCAGCACCTTGTATGCAAGGCCACTCTGCGTGCGTTGAACCTTATTGTCCGAAGCCTCCAAATCGGTCAGGAACTGCTCCTCGTAGCCTCGCACACGGTCATAGACATCGTAGGTCATATAGGCGAGGAAGTAGTTGCGGGCATCCTCAACCGACATCAGCTCCTTGCCGGAGAGGACATCATTTATACCCTTGACAACAGCTTCAGCACGCAGCGTACTATCCATTTTAAGGATATTGTAACCGACATTCATACCCACGATATACGACACCGAGTCAATCGCATCTTCAAGGTGCGATTTATTGGGATTCTTGCTGCCTCCGCCACAAGCCACAAGCGTAGCGGCGAAAACCACACATAACGCAGAAAAAATATATCTCAACTTCATATCGGTCGCAAAAAAAGGTTATCGGGTTGTGTGCCAGCGGCATCTGCCCTCAGGCAAAAAATCGCAAGCCTCCACATAATATAAAAAAGTTTCGGCTGTCAATCGGCACTAAACCAAAGTGCAAAGATACAAAAAATTCATTTTTTCACTATATTTGAGGCAGAAAATCAAGAAAAAACGATATGAAAGTCGTAATTGACAACGCTATACCCTACATCAAGGGCATTTTGGAGCCTTTTGCCGAGGTTGTTTATCGCCCCGGCAAGGGTTTTTCTCACGAAGATGTGGCCGATGCCGATGCACTCATAATCCGCACTCGCACTCGCTGCGATAAGGCTCTGCTCGAAGGCTCGAAAGTAAAAATGATTGCCACGGCCACCATAGGTTTCGACCATATAGACCTCGACTACTGCCGCCGGCACGACATCAAGGTCGTAACGGCCGCAGGGTGCAATGCCGCAGGCGTACTGCAATGGGTAGCGGCAGCGTTGGCTATGCTCTCGGCCGACGAGGGCTGGCAGCCAAAGGATAAGACATTGGGCATTGTGGGCGTGGGAAATGTAGGCTCGCTTGTAGAGCAATATGCCCGCGAGTGGGGATTTCGTGTTTTGCGTTGTGACCCGCCACGCCAACAACGCGAGGGTGGCGATTTTCTATCGTTGGAGGAGGTGGCCAAGCAATCGGATATCATCACATTCCACACACCTCTCGACCCTACTACTTTTCATCTAATTGACAAGCATCTAATCTCGCTTATGCGACCCGATGCAACCATCATAAACGCCTCACGCGGCGAGGTTGCTTCGACCGAGGCACTGCTCTCTGCCCCGCAACGACTCTGCATAGATGTCTGGGAGCAAGAGCCTGCAATCAGCCGCGACCTGCTCGCAAAAGCATTCATTGCCACACCCCACATAGCCGGCTACTCGGCACAGGGTAAGGCCAACGCCTCGGCGATGGTTGTGGAGGCTCTGGCAAAGGAGTTCGGTCTGCCATTGGAGGGTTGGTATCCTGCGGAGGTTACACCCGCCCGCCGACAGAAAATCGGCTGGAACGAGATGTGCCGGACTATCGCCGACTACTGCGATTTGAGTGCCGAGAGCACCTCGCTACGCCACTCGCCCGATAATTTTGAATCACTCCGCAACAACTACAACTACCGCGAGGAGTATTTTTAGAGTATATCGTTACATAAAAAATGGGCAGCATCGAAACTGATTGCAGCCCATTTTTATATTGAATCTTCTACATTTTAATACTCGTTGCAGAGCAGATACTGTGCCGGCTCGTCCTCGTCGATGCTCGGGTAGCGACCCTGCTCCTCCAGGAAACGGTTGTCGTTGGCATCGTCATTCACGGTCGATACCTCGCCAATCATACTCGGGCCGTTCTCCGACCAGAACTGATGATACATATAAGGCTCAAAGCTGATGCTCTGACCCGGATAGAGACGCAACACCTCGCCCGCAGGAACGACAGTCGTAACGCCATCTACCTGCACGCTGCAAGGCTCATTGGTAGGCTGCTCGTTCTCGTCAGCCTTCCACAATTTCACACAGAAGACGCCGCCGCCACGATGGATAATATCCTCCATCTTACGCCAATGGAAGTGCGTAGGGGTAATCTGATTCTCGCGAACAAACATAATCTTCTCGCAGTAGGTCTTCTTGTCGTACTTCACATTTCCGTTGCGGATTGTAACCAAAGTAAGGCCCACCTTATCGAACTCGCCACTTGCAAAGTCGGTCACATCCCAACCAAGACCGTTGCGGCGAATCTCGTCGCACTCCGCACCCTTTGTAGCCCACTCGGCAGGCGACCAATCTACCCATACGGGGAGGTGGAACTGATGCTCGGCAAAAAACTTTTTCGCCTCGTTTATGTAACGATTGATTTCACTTCTTTTCATAATATCGTAGTTTTAAGTTTATTGTTTTGACAAAAATTCCTCAATCTCGGCAATCGTTGGAGCACCGTCGGTCGAAGTGGCACTGAACAAGTTGAATCTCGCCGCAGCATTGGCCACACGCAGCGACTTGCTGAGTGGCAACTCCTCGTGCAGAGCATAGAGCATAGCAGCACAGAAGGCATCGCCCGCACCCACCGATGACACAATATCCTTGGGCTCTACGCGGAACGAAGGCTCGTAGCACTCCTCGCCACTCTTCCTCAGACCATAGCCACCCTCGGGGAAGTGAATAGCCACAGCCTCGCCTACGCCACTCTCCATAAGGAAGCGTGCCGCCGCCTTAACCTCGTCGAGCAGAATATTTCCTTCGGCATCACGCAGGTTACGGCCAAAGCAGGCTCCCGCCTCAACCTCATTCACGATAAAGTAGTCCATATAGGGCAGGCAGGGCAGAATAACCTCGCGGAAGCGGTTGCCCTCCTCCGACACCACATCTACCGAGGTTTTGTAGCCTCGTTTCTGCAAGCCGTCAAGCACCCTCGCCGCCACAACGCCATACTCCTCATCCTTGGCATCCATTCTGTCGAGCAAAAGCAGATAGCCCAAGTGGAAAATCTTCGCCTCGGCGGTAATTTTCTCAACATGCTCGGGACCAAACTCGGCATTTGCTCCGCGATGATGAAAGAAGGTACGCGTACCATTGCTCATATCGGCCATAACATCGGTATAGGATGTAGCTGCATCCACGCGGCATATACCCTCGGCGTTGATGCCCAGCTTCTCGCAAGTAGAAAAAATCTCATCGCCCAGAGCATCCTTTCCGACACACCCTCCGGCATACAATGGTATTCCCGTCTGCATACGAGCAAGGTCGGCCAAGACATTATGGGCACAACCGCCAAAGCCCTGGTCAATCTTCTCGATAGTGACAAGATTACCCACCGCAGGATAGTGGCTGATGAACTTTATCGTGTCCGACAACCAGTTGCCGGCAGAAATGATTCCTCTTCTCATACTCCCTCGGTTTTATGCTCGGTTATTACTCTCAAACAAAAGGATATGCTCCTTCACAACCTCCTTCGATGCCTCGCGGATAACGCCCTTCATTGTGATATAATCAGGATTTGCCGCCTCACGCAGATACTGCTGTACTCTCTCGGTGATACCCACCTGAATAGCCGTAGCGACATTAATCTTGCAAATGCCGTTATGGATACAAGCCTTGAAATCCTCTACGCTTGTACCGCTACCGCCGTGCAATACCAGCGGCATACGGTTTCTCTCGTGCAACTCAATAAGTCGGTCGATATTGAGCTTCGGCGTAGCGACATAGCGTCCGTGCTGGTTACCTATGGCAACAGCCAACGCATCAACACCCGTAAGCTCAATGAAGCGTGCCGACTCCTCGACATCGGTAAAGACATCGGCCTTATCGTCATCCTTGCCCACATCGCCAACCTTACCCAGCTCGGCCTCAACATCGACGCCCATAGCCTTCGCCATACGCGTAACCTCGCGTGTAATGCGTACATTCTCCTCAAAGGGCAGCGACGCACCATCGAACATCACCGAGCCAAAGCCCAAGCGAATAGCCTCGGCACAGGTCTCAAAGCTCTGACCGTGGTCCAAATGCACCACGACGGGCACCGACGCCCGGCGTGCCGCCTCCAGATAGATTGGAGCCATAAGATTCATCGGGGCACAGGGGAACTGCACCTCGGCAAGCTGGATAATGATAGGCGAACGCAACTCCTCGGCAGCCGCAATGGCTCCCTCGACATTCTCCAGACTCAAACAGTTAAACGCACCGACAGCATAACGACCCTTGTCGGCCTCCTGCAACATCTCTTTAAGTGATACTATCATAACTTATTGTGTTTTGTCTTTATCTCGTTTCAAAAATCTGTGACAAACAAAATTATCGAAATATTTTCGGTTTTTCAACATCTTGTTCCGGTTTTTGATAATTGCGGGGAATAAAAAATCATTTTAGAAATTGCATATATCAAAATAAAAAGTTACCTTTGTCTTCCGGGATACTCCTTAACTACCATTTATGAAACTGATTTTAGCGATAATTATGACTATTTCGTTAAGTACGACAAGCTGCCAGCGTGGTTTTACCGAAGCGGAAAAGGCAACAATAGGCACGGGCAACAATATGATGCCTGTGATGAGCATTGATAACGAGAAAGACTCTCTGCTCATTCGCAAAAAGTCAAAGCCTCTGACCAAGAAAGATGTTCTCTCGGAGGAGTTTGCGACACTCTGCCGCCGCATGCTCAAAACGGTGCGTAACCCCGAGAACGAGGGCGTGGGCATAGCAGCACCGCAGGTGGGTATCCTGCGTCGTCTGGTGGCTGTGCAGCGTTTTGACAAGGAGGGCGAGCCTTTTGAGTTCTACGTCAACCCCGAAATCGTGGAGTATGGCGAGCCGAAGGAGTACGGCAACGAGGGGTGTCTGTCGGTACCCAATCATCGCGGCGAGGTGTTGCGTTCTCGCTGCATCACGCTGCGTTATCGCGACTTGCAGTTCAAGCGTCAGACCGAAATCATCGAGGACTTTACAGCTGTTATTTTCCAGCACGAGATAGACCACCTCGACGGCATACTGTATATTGACCGCATAAGCGACACTCCTAACGGGGAGGTTGCAGAGGAAACGACAAAACAGTAGCCTCCTGACTCTTTGCCGCCGGATAGGGAGCAAAGGGCGAGAGCTGTCCCGTAGAGAATGTTATACCCCAGACCGTTATCGAACGGCGATAGACACTCCAATAGGGGACTGAATAATCGAAAGTGATATGAGGCAATTGCTGGGAGTGCGGAACGAAATCCACACGCAGCTCCTGTCGCGAGTGCGAGGGCATAAGCAACAGAAAATCAAGCGAATCATCATTGGCAGAGGAGGGCAACACGGGCAGAGAATCAATCTCAAACCACAGAGTATCACCCGCCGTCCACCGCTTCGGCTCCTGCGAGGCGGCACGCAGCGAGTTGTAGTAGAACAGATGCCCTACCAGAACCACCACACAGAGTATAACTATACTTAATAACAGACGAAATCTCACCTCAATACAATTAAAACACCTCTTGCAAAATCTTTATCGACTGCACGGAGTTTATCGTATCGAGATGATACCCATAGTAGCGTAGCAAAGCGGAGAGAAAATCAACCCTTTGAAGGCGGTTGAGACCTATCTCACCAAGATAACGCACATCGCACTCCAGCATATCGCGGAGGATGAGTGCGTTTTCGCGTGTCATACAATATTCGCGGGGCGGCTCCTCTGCTGTGAAGTGTCCCTCGGCGATATTGAACCAGCCATCGGGGATATATTCGTTGCCGGGCGAGAAACCCAGAAACCGGCACAGATGCGAGAGAAACCACAGGTGGAAGTTGGCCACACCCTCATCAGCCCCATCCAACGCCTCAACAGAGCCCCACACGAAGTCGAACAGCATCTCGTTCGCCTCACTCTCCTTGACCAGACGATGCAAAACCTCTGCCATAAAGAGTGCTATGGTCGATTTTCTCACATCGAAGGGTATGCTATGCAGCACTATGCCACTATGCACCTCGCCGAAGCGGTGCATCTGCATCTTTGTCGATTCCAGACCCTCAAACTCGACAGCAAACATTGGCTGAAAAAGAGCCTGACGCGAGCCTGTGCCTCGCTTTGAGCCAAGCCCCTGCACCATATAGCTCTGACGGCCGTGCGACGAGGTGAGCATCTGCACAACAAGGCCCTTATCGCCATACTTGACGGTATTGAGCACTATGCCGCGTGCGGTATATCGTTTCATCGCCTGACCAGCCATAATATCTATTTTTCGGTGGGCTCTACCCAGTCGCCATTTGACTTTATCAACTCAATGAGGCGTTCGATAGCCTCCTCTTGCGGGATGTTGCGTTCTACAATCTCACGACCCTTATACAGCGTGATGCGACCCGCCGCAGCACCCACATAACCGTAGTCGGCATCGGCCATCTCGCCCGGGCCATTGACAATGCAGCCCATAATGCCTATCTTCAAATTTTTCAGGTGCGACGTGCGACTCTTGATGTCGGCCAAAGTCTTCTCTATATCGTAAAGCGTGCGACCACAACTCGGGCAAGCGATATACTCGGTATGCGAAAAACGCACGCGTGCCGCCTGCAAAATCATAAGCTCTATATCACGCACCTCATCGCCAGACAACGCCGGAGCATCCACCCACACGCCATCGGCCAGACCATCAAGCAACAGCACACCCATATCGGCAGCCGCCTTAACCGCAACTGACTCAACGTCCGTATCCTCGTAACGACGCTTCACCACCACGGGCACACTGTCGTCCATATCGAGAATGGCGGCACGCAACTCCGCCGAAGGATTTTTGCTGACAGCCTCCACAACGCGGAACGCATCGGTCAGCTCGTCATGCGTGATGGGAGTTGTGACACTGCTGCGACGCACAAACTCCGTAGCGTGATAGCGTTCGGGGTGCTGCACCACGAACTCGCCCTCACGACAGGCGAAATAATCGACCAGCATCTCGGCTACGGGAACTTCGTTTTCGGGAGCTTCGGTCAGCGAGACACGAATCGTGTCGCCAATGCCATCGGAGAGCAATGCTCCGATGCCCACAGCACTCTTTATGCGGCCCTCAATGCCGTTGCCCGCCTCGGTAACGCCCAGATGCACCGGATAGGTCATACCCTCGGCATCCATTGCCTCCACCAAAAGGCGGTAGGCCTGCACCATAACGCGTGTATTGCTCGACTTCATCGAGACCACCACCTGATCGAAAGTCTCGCGGCGGCAGACCCTCAAAAACTCCATCGCCGAAGCGACCATACCCTGCGGCGTGTCGCCCCACTCGTCGAAGATACGCTTCGCCAGCGAGCCGTGATTAACGCCTATACGCAGAGCCACGCCTCTCTCGCGGCACTGTGCTATGAGAGCCTCCAAGTCGCCACCCGTAAGGCGATAGTTGCCGGGGTTGATACGCACCTTATCGACATAGCGTGCCGCTATGGCAGCCACCTCCGGTACGAAGTGAATATCGGCAACGATGGCTGTCGGATAGCCCGACTGACGCATCTCACGCACTATATTTTCGAGATTCTCGCCCTCCTTGCGACCCTGTGCCGTGAGGCGTACTATGCCAGCTCCCGCATCGGCTATACGCCTGATTTGTGCCACACTCGCCTCGGTGTCGGCTGTCGGTGTGTTGGTCATCGACTGTACGGCTATGGGGTAGTCCGAGCCGATACGCACCCCACCGATACGCACCTCGTGAGCCTTACGGCGTGAAAACTTTGTTATATCCATAACTCTTAAACTCTGATTTTCTTTCTAAAAAACTATCTGCAAGAGGCCTCGTCAAGACGCTTGCGTGCCTCGCTGATGATATCTCTCCAACTCTGATTATGGTCGTGGGCATTGGTCGAGAGAATCTTCTCCATTGCAGCCTCGACATCAGCCATCTCAACACCCTCCTGACGCAGCAATCGCACCTTCTCGGCAACCTCTATGCCATCTCGCAACCTCTCAAAACGCACCGAAGAACGGGCCGCAGGATAGACAAGGAAGGTGTCACCCGACTTCCATGTTCCGAAACGTGAATCTATGTGAGGCTCTGCGGGCCACGAGTTATACGCCCAACGCAACATTCCGTCGTAGCCTGCGGCAACGCCACACCACCCCAGCATCTCGGCCTCGAAAGGTTCCGAGCAGGTGAAGGTGTTGGGATAGGCGGGGATACAACATATATAGAAGGTAGTGTTGTCGCCTCTCTCGCGGCGGGCATCGATATCCTCTCGGTCAGCGGCGTGGTGCATAGCCACGCATACATCACGCATCATAGTATAACGCTTGTACGACTTATGGTTATCGGCCAACGCAAAGTTCAGTTCGGGGGCATACTTCTTCAAAATCGCCACCGCAGCATCCATATCCTCGGGTGCTCGTTCATCCATTGCGATATTGGTAATCTCTGTCCAGCCTCTCTCGGCGAGGTGTTGCTTGAAGTCTGCAAGGAACGGGCCCCACATCTGCTCAAAGAGTGGTGTGGAGGGCTTCGCCTCAACGGTTACAACCTCGCCCTGTGCCTCGTCGAAATACTCTATCTCGCAGTTCCACGGTACCATAGAGTAGCAATTTATCATCTTGTTGATACCCAGACCCAGCATAAACTCCACCCAGCGGTCAAACACGCGATAGTCGTAGCTCCAGCCACCGTCGGCGTGCTTTGTCCAGCGAATCATACTCTCGTAGCCGTCGTAGCACTGATGATTCCACGGGTCTTTATTCAGCGTAGCGGTGATAACCTTCTGACCTGCATCGGCAAGCAGCTGCATCACGGGTCGCATAGCCTCAAAATGGGCATCACTCCACACCTCGACACCCTCCACGCGTGCCACAGCCGACGGATGTTGCCACAGGTCGAGATGATATGCCCACTCATTTACGGGCGGAAGCGTATGGTCGGCAATCTCCAAGCTGAAAGGCATCCGCACACGGCCACGACCATTGTGGCTTATGGTGATGTGACCTTTATATATGCCCGCCTCGGCGTCACGGGGGATATCTATCGTCAGCCACACAGGGCGTGTGGTAGCGGGCTGCATATCAAATCGCGACAGCGTATCGAGCATATCGGGAGCAAGGTAGCTTCTGCCACTCTTCTCGAAACGATAGGTCTGCTCATCGGCAATCGTATAACGCACAAAACGGCTCTTTATGGCCGAAGATGGAATTACAGCATCGGCTGATTTAAGTCGACTTGCACGGCATTGCACACCCTGCACACTATCCTTTGTCCAGAGGAGAATCTGTGCCGACACCCTCTCACCACGCCAGCCCACAAGGTGGCACTCGCGAGCAAGCTCCGCCACAGGCACCTCGTCACGCAGGTATTGGATATCGATATTGCCCCACGCAGCGTTCAGCCCCTCCGGTTCGGCCGCCCACGCCGCCTCTGCTTCAGCAGAGAGAGGCTCACCCTCCGCCTCGGCGAAGGTTACAACGGGCTGATACTCCGCACAGCCTGTAAGGAGCAGAAGTGATATGACGAGGAAAAATCTTTGCACCATCGGTTGTATAATATAAATGTGGTATAAAATCGTTTCGGAATATCCGAAACCATCTACAAAGATAGGAACATTTCAAAACTTCGAATTCAAAATTCCGAATTATTTTCATCTGACACACCATCGGAGCTCTATTTTTGCATTTTTCATTTTAGAATCCTACCTTTGTAGTATGGGAAACTATCTTGATAACAGCGTGAAATATGTACCCGGTGTGGGTGAGGCCCGAGCAAAACTTCTGGAGAAGGAGCTGGGCATCATCACCATTGGCGATTTGCTGCGTCACTATCCGTTCCGTTATGTGGACCGCACGAAGATATATCCCATAGCCGAGGTCAATGAGTCGATGGACTCGGCTCTTGTGCAGATACGGGCACGCGTAACGGGCGTAGCCTATGCAGGTACAGGGCGTTCACAACGCTTCTCGGCCTTTGTGTCGGACAGCAGCGGCTCGGCAGAGCTGACCTGGTTCAGAGGCATAAAGTGGATTGAGAAGAGTATCGAGGTGGGGCGTGAGTATCTCATCTTTGGCCGTCCTTCGTTCTTTCGTGGCGAGTTACAGATGGCTCATCCCGAACTTGACCTTGTGGAGAAGGCTCTCAACCGCCCCGTGCAGAGTGCTCTGCAAGGCATATACCCCTCAACCGAGAAGATAGCCTCGTCGTTTGGAGCCAAAGGCTTCTACAAAATCATCACAAATGCGTGGAGCATAGCCCAGGAGCATATCGAGGAGATTCTTCCCGAAAGTCTGCGACAACACTATGGCCTGCTTTCGCTGCGTGAGGCTATGTTCAACATACACTTTCCGCAGTCGGCCGAGATGCAGAAGAGAGCCGAGCAGCGACTGAAATTTGACGAGTTGTTAGGCGTACAGCTATCGATACAGACGTTGCGTAGTGACCGACTGTCGAAGAATAACGGATTTCTCTTCCCCCGCGTGGGAGAACTGTTCAACACCTTCTTTAACGACAAGATTCCCTTTGCTCTCACTTCGGCACAAAAGCGAGTGATTAAGGAGATACGACAGGATACCGTATCGGGATATCAGATGAACCGCCTGCTGCAAGGCGATGTGGGCAGCGGTAAGACAATGGTGGCTCTGATGTCGATGCTTCTGGCCGTAGATAACGGCTTTCAGGCCTGTATGATGGCCCCGACCGAGATTCTGGCACGCCAGCACTTCGCCACCATATCGCGACAGACCGAAGGTATGGATCTGCGGGTGGCCATACTCACCGGCTCATCAAAGACGGCTGAACGCCGCCGGGCGTTGGAGGGTATAGCATCGGGCGAGGTAGATATCCTCATAGGCACGCACGCCCTGATTGAGGATAATGTGCGTTTTGCCAACCTCGGATATGTCGTCATCGACGAGCAGCACCGCTTCGGCGTGGAGCAGCGAGCAAGGCTCTGGACCAAGAACCAGCAGCCGCCACACATACTTGTAATGACCGCCACACCCATACCCCGCACACTGGCTATGACGCTTTATGGCGATTTGGATGTCTCGGTGATTGACGAACTGCCACCCGGACGCCAGCCCATACGCACCTACCACTACTACGACTCGGCAAGACTCAAACTGTGGGGTTTCCTGCATAAGCAGATAGAGGCAGGGCGACAGGTCTATGTGGTATATCCCCTCATCAAGGAGTCCGAGACGATGGACTACAAGGATCTTGAAGATGGCTTTGAGTCAATCGTGAGGGACTTCCCCCTGCCCGACTACCGCGTCACGGTGTGTCACGGCAAGATGAAGCCACAGGACAAGGAGGAGTCGATGCGTCAATTCAAGGAGCACGAGGCCGACATATTGGTTGCCACTTCGGTTATCGAGGTGGGCGTGGATGTTCCCAACGCAACGGTTATGGTCATCGAGTCGGCAGAACGCTTCGGCCTGTCGCAGTTGCATCAGTTGCGAGGACGCGTAGGACGAGGTGGCGAGCAGTCGTTCTGTATCCTTATGTCGAGCGAGAAGCTCTCGCGTGAGGCACGCCAGCGTCTGCAAGCTATGTGCGAGACATCGGACGGATTCCGTCTGGCGGAGCTTGACCTCAAACTGCGAGGTGCGGGTGACATAAACGGCACACAGCAGAGTGGCGTGGCGTTTGATTTGAAGATTGCCAACCCGACACTCGATGCCGAGTTACTCTCGACAGCTCGCGAGGCTGCCATAGCCCTGCTCTCGGCCGATCCGCAACTCGAACACCCCGACCACAGGCAGCTCAAAGCCCTGCGGGCACGACACTCGGCGGGTCGGAAATTTGATTTCTCGATGATATCGTAGCCACGCAAGGCTCTGTTACAAAATAATTTCGGCACGTTATTCGTTTGTATAGCAGATAACAACAACTTTTTTCAGGATGAAGCGTCTAATACTTTTTGTCTGCACGCTGCTCATGGTATCGGCAGCATCGGCCCAACTATATGTGCCGGGCGAGAACTTGAAATATAAGGTCAGCTATAAAGCGAAACTCTTCCCCAATACAGAGGTGGCGAAGGCCGAGATGACAACAGCGGAAGCAACTCTTGACGGTATGCCCGTTTACAAAGTCTATGGCCACGGCCAGACAGCCAAGGCATTCAGCTGGATATTGCCCATAGACGACGCCTACACGATATGGGTTGATCCCAAAACCAACCGCACGAAGCGTTTTGAGAGTGATCTGCACGAGGGCGACTACACCTTCAAGAGCACCTATGTATTTGACTGGATAAACCACAATGTACATACGCGTTGGCAGAAACGTCAGCGTAAGGAGCAGTTCAAGACGATGCGACTGACAGAGAAGAGCATGGATGCTCTGTCACTCTATTTCGACCTGCGAGCCACACCCGACGAGGATATAGTGGATGGATTCAGCAAGGATCTGGAGATGGTGCTGGAAGATACCATACGCACGCTTCGCTTCCGCTATTCGGGACGTGAGGTGCGTAAAATCAAGAATCTGGGGCGTTTCAACACCATAAAATTCCGCTGCACGATAGCCACCACAGATGGCGAGTCGTTCCAGGACGGCACGGAGTTCGTGGTGTGGATTTCGGACGACAGGAACAAGATTCCACTCTACGTGCAGACGCCAATCAAGGTGGGCAGTATATGTGCTTATCTCTACGAATATAGAGGTTTACCCTATCCATTGGATAGTTTTATAAAAAAATGAGTTATATTTGCAGTGCAAACAAACAAGTATTAACATTAACCCTCACAGACTATGAGAGAAGATTATAACGAGAATGATTACGATGCTCGCGATGAGTATGAGTACGAATATGAAGAGGAGCAGGTTGTAGATGACAAGGCGGTCAGAGGCTACCGCATTGTGATTATCATCCTGGCAGTGATTCTGGTCGCTTTGTCGGCTGTCTATTTCAAGATGCACCAGGAGCAGAAGGCAGACTATGCCCTTTTGGAGGAGGACCGCACGAAGATTCAGGGCGATCTTGACAGCCTTATCGTGTCGTACGACGACTTGAAGACACAGAACGACTCTATCGCCGCCAACCTGGAGGAGGCGAAGCTGCTGGTTGAGCAGTTGAAGAACGAACGCCGTCTGAACTACAATAAGATTCGTGCTTATCAGAAGGAGGTCGGCACACTGCGTACCATTATGCAGGGCTATGTCCGTCAGATTGACTCACTCAACACGGTAAACAAGAAACTCACGAAGGAGAACATTTCGTATAAGAAGGAGATCTCGACAGCCCAGCTGCGTGCCGAGATGGCCGAGGAACGTGCTGCCGAACTCAACGACAAGGTACGTGTAGGCTCGGTTGTTCGTGCCCGCAGTATCAGCATCACACCGCTGAACAGCAAGAACAAGGATATTACCCGCGTGAAGAATGCATCACGCCTGCGTACCAACTTCGTACTTGGCGGCAACGAGCTTGCCGAGCCGGGACAACGCAAGATTTATCTCTGCATCACCTCGCCCGAGGGTTACATTCTGTCGGGTCCCGAGGCCGCCACATTCGCATTCGAGGGCGAGCAGAAGGTATATTCGGCATCGCGTGAGGTCGATTATCAGAACGACGACCTGGAAGTGGGTATCTACTTCGACGGTTCGGGCTTCACACCCGGAACATATAAGGTTGAGCTGTTTGTCGATGGCAAACTTATCGGCCAGTCGGAGGTCGCACTGCGATAGCAGACTGCACAACAAATAACAAAGGCTACCCCGAAAGGTAGCCTTTGTTGTTTTGGGGTGGTAGTGAGAAGGATTAGGGAGATTAGAGAATTTAGAGAAGTTAGGGAGGTTACGGTTGATTTTCCCTAAACTCACTAAATTCCTTAAATTCCCTAAACTCCCTATAATTTCTCAACCGAGGCAGACGCCAAAATCACCTTGCCTCAAAATATACCAAAAAGTCGCATAGCAAGAGGGATTTTTAGGATTGCGAGGGGAGAAAAACCGCAGCATACTTGGCGTATGTGAGGATTTTTCGACCGAGCAAGACGCCAAAATCACCTTGCTATGCGGCTTTTTACTCCATTCGTGAGCTATCACTACCCTTCTCAACACTCTTTGAGTTGAAGGCCTTGCCACTCTTGAATGACCAGCTGACTCCAAAACGGACATATATATTGTTACCACCACCCCAAGTGGTTATCCGGCGGGTGAAATCATCCTGACGGAAGGTAAGCGTCTGCTTCTGGTTCAGGATATTATTCACATCGCACACCAAAGTCCAGTTATCCTTAATCTTCTTCTTGACCGACACCGAGAGATAATTCTGCCCCTTGATGTGTGCGTTGCTCTCCACAACATTGGTAAAGCCATACAGCGAGGTGTCGATAAAGAACTGACGCGGCAGCTTGAAGGTCATAGAGGTGTACCACGACGCCATAGTGTGGGTAGTGATGGGGCTGTCGGCAGTCAGACGCTGCTCCATCAATACACCCGTCAGATTGGTTGTCCAGTCCCACCACTTGGTAAGCGTCACGGGCAGACTCACATTTACCGAGTAGTTGCATATATCGGGCAGGTTGGCGTATGTAAGATTCAGCATACGGGAGTCACTCTCGTCGGCAACAATCATCTGATGAATGGCATCCTGCTGAAGGTGTGCCGAGAGTGTAATGCTATATTTGTATGCCACAACACCCGTCAGCGAGAAGGTATTGGTATATGAGGGGTTGAGCAACGGGTTTCCCGTCTGGTAGGTGTAGTCCGACACCTGCATACGCTGGGGCGTGAGGGCCCAGAAACCGGGGCGGGAGATGGTGCGAGAGTACTGTGCCACCAACGAGTGCTTGCCCGCCTTATCCAATGCAAACGAGAGGTTGGCATTGGGGAACAGCGAGAAGTAGCTCTGACTCACATCCGCACCCTTGCCGTTTGTATTGGTGTATTCGCCACGCAGACCCACAACAGCACTAAATCGGCCATAACGCATCGAGGCGATAGCGTAGGCGGCGGCGATATTCTCGGCATAGGAGATATCGTGGTCCTCAACCACCGACGGGAGCCACACGCCTTCGTTCTCGTAGCGATATTTAGCGGCAGAGTTAATCTCGTTATAGGTGTATTTAGCTCCATATTTCAGGACCCAGTGCTGCGAGAATGTACGTTCGCGGGCAGCCGTCAGCGTAGCCACACGAAACAGGCCGGCATTGTCATTCTTGTAGAGTGAGTCGTACTGAGGCAGCGACAGTTCGTTGATAGAAGAACGATTATCCGAGCCGTTGCGGGTGTCGCGATGGGTGTAGTCGGCTATGAACTTCAACTTCGAACCGAGGGTGTCGGTCTTGATGATGTAGTTAAGCGTAGCGTTGTAGGTCTCGAACTCGCTGTATGTCTTGAAGAGGCTTTCGCTTAATCTCTCGGCCACATCGTTGCGATATAGTGTCGAAGAGGTGTTGTTCTCGTCGCTGTCATTTGACCAGAAATCGAACGAAGCACCCAATGTATGTTTTGAATTCAGCTCCGCCACCGCCGAGAAGCTTGTACCATAGCTATGGTATTTGCTCTCCTGCAACGACGAGGCGTTCATTGCGGCACTCGTGGTATTATAGGTGGTATTCTCTCTGGCGTGCCAATCGGCTGTCTGATTATTGTACCACGCCGAAGCCGAGAGGTCAAACTTCCCGACACGGGCATTTATCGATGCCGATGGGTTGTATCCCTTGTAATACTTCGACTGCGAAGTGTACATCCTCACCGAACCCATAACGCCATTATCCAAGCGGCGGCGAGTTGTAATCATAATCATACCTCCCGACGATGAAGCATCATAGTCGGCTCCCGTCTGCGGCACAATCTCAATCTTCGAGATATCCTCGGCACGCAGTTGTGCCACATACTTCACCAGCTCCTCGCCCGAGAGTTTTATCTCGCGGTCGTTTATGTAGATTTTCGTGCCACTCGCACCATTTATCGAAATCTCGTCATCCTCGACACGCACGCCGGGAGACTGCTTCAACAACTCCGTACCATCCTTACCAATGGCGGCCGCAGAGTTATTTACATCCACGACAAAGCGGTCGGCCTCGCGGCGTATCTTAGTGGTCTCCACCACCACTTCGCCGATAGCGGTTGCCGATACGCGGAGTGTGATATCGCCGAGTGAGGTATCGCCCTGCACGCTTATAGTCTGCTCGACACTCTCGTAGCCGACAAACTCAACCAAAAGTGTGTAGTCGCCATGCGGAAGCGACAGCGAGAAGCGGCCATCGTCGTCGGTTGTGCAGCCGACAACGACATCTTCGCCCTGCATAGCCAGCACGGTGGCATATCCCACAGGCTCGCCCTTTTCATCTATCACGCGGCCACTTACACCAAACGCTGCAGCCAAAGCAACCGATGCAAGCATCGAGAAGCATACAAAAAGTGAGAAAATCTTCTTCATATTGTTAGTGGTTTTTTGATTTTGTTCCTGTTTTACGATGCAAATATATAAATCTTTTACTACTTTGCAAAACAAAGTACTAATTTTTGCACATTTTTTTTTAATACCTATATTTATAGTATAGCAAGGCTCGGGGATTTATTTTCGATTTTCGGAAAATTTCCAATGGCAAAATTAGATCACAGAGGGTCTTTCTGCAAGGTTAAAACCACTGATTGGAGAGTTAAATCCCCCACTTTGGGGATATGCCGTTTTTGGCGAATCCCGAAGGTGAGGGAGGGGAACAGAAGAGTAAGGGAGGTTAGGGAAGTTAAGGAGATTAGGGAGATTAGAGAAGTTAGAGAAGTTAGAGAAGTTAGGGAGGTTACGGTTGATTTTTCCTTAAACTCCCTAAATTCCTTAAATTCACTAAACTCCCTATAAAAATACCCGACCGAGCAAGATGCCAAAATCACCTTGCCTCAAAATATACCAAAAAGTCGCATAGCAAGAGCTATTTTGAAGCTGCTCGAAGTTCACGAAAGCGGAGCATACTTGGCGTATGTGAGCATTTCGAGAACGAGGCAGATGCCAAAAGAGCCTTGCTATGCGGCTTTTTACTCGTGGTGGTAGGGTTCGTTATGCAGAATAGTAAAAGCACGATAGAGCTGCTCGGCAAAGATAGCACGCACAATCTGGTGCGAGAAGGTCATCTTTGAGAGGGAAATCTTGCCGTCGGCACGCGAATAGACATCGTCAGAGAAACCGTAGGGGCCACCGATGACCAGTACAAGGCGTTTCACGCCCGAGAGCATACGCTTTTGCAACCATTGGGCATACTCCAGCGAGGTGTATTGAGAGCCTCTCTCGTCCATAAGCACCAGAAAATCGCCATCGACGATGTTTTTCAGTATCATCTCGCCCTCCAGCTGCTTCTGTCGCGAGGCGGCCATATTACGGGTGTTGCGTACATCGGCAATGGTCGTGACGGCAAACTTGCAATAACGGTTTATGCGTTTGGCATACATCGCAACCAACGCCTCAACCTCTGCCGAGTCGGTCTTGCCGACAACTATAAGCTCGATATTCATACCCCGAAAAAGACTACAAATCGCTGTTCCACTCGCCATCGGCACCCTCGTAGATTACGGGGCGACTCTTCTCAACAGACTTCAACCACTGATAGGCCTTATACATATTGTAGCCGTTGCCCGACTCCTTGCCTCCCAGAGCAAAGCCGATGACGCACGAGTGGTTGCGGGAACGGTAGTACATAGCCTTCACTCTACGCAGATACTCATCCTTCAACGCAGGGTCATTCGAGGGCGTGCCTCCCACCTTGCGGTCATCGCCCGACGCAGAGTTAATATTCGCCCTGTCAATAACATAGACGCCCGCCTTATCGCACACATCGTAGAACCACTTTGGCTGCGGATAGTCGGGGCAGAGGGTGTTGTAACCCTCCTTCTTGAGCTGTGCAATGGCCACAGCGGTTGTCTTGGCATCGGAAAGAGAGTTGAAATGCTCCTTGCATTTCAGGTTCAGCTCCTTATCGAAGCGGTAGAACTTGCCATCGCGTAGCTCGGTCTCGCCGAAGCCCACCTTGAAGGGGATATACTCCCACAGCATACCGTTTCGCTTGACATAAAGCGTAACGCTATACAGCGGAGCCTTGCCCTCGCCCCACTTGTTGTCGTAGGCGTGGTAGATGTCGGGATGGAAACGCAGCGTGTCGGTAGAACGGCCCTCAACCTCCAACGCATTGACACTATACTCCAGCAACTTACCGTTGGGAGCATAGATATCGTAACCTATCTGTATGGTTTCAAGATAGTTGAAATCGTTGTTTGCCACAACCTTCAAGTCCAGCTTGGCGTAGCGGCGTGTAGAGTCGGGACGCAGCACAACCTCGAAATCGCTGACCGCAAGGCGGCGTTGTGCAAAGATGTAGCACCCCTCAAACTGCTTACGCTTGGGCAGCTCGACACCCTCCTGCAACTGCGGAGTGCGGCTCTCGCGAACACAGACGATAATCTCGTTGGTGCCCTGTCGCAGATATGACGAGAGAGAGAAGTCGGCAGGCGTGAGAGCATCCTCAACCTCGGCTGCTATCTTATTGTTTACGAGCAGTGTATAAGCACCGCCTACGTTCTCCAGATGGAGAAATACGTTGTAGTCGTTCAGCGACGAGTCGAGTCCCACGCGTTGCAAAAATCTCTCCTCTCCGGCGGCTGCAACCAGCAGCTCAGGCGTGAATGACATATAGCGTGCTATGCCGTTACGGTTATCAACTTCGGCATCCTCACGCTTGTCGTAGGTGATGAACTCCGAACGGAAAATCTGTGCATCCTGTGCCGCTACCGCGACTATCGAGAAGAGGGCTACGCCCAGCAAAAAAAATCGTTTCATAGTCATTGCAATTTATCGCGATGTCGCAGAATGTCGCAAAAACAGCCCGACACCATCTGCAAAGGTACTTTTTTTTTGACAAATATCAAATTATTGACTACCTTTGTAGGTTGATGACGGGCATTCCGTCTTACAAAGTAAGAAAATCGAAAAATTAACATAGAAAACAGAGGATTATGAAGACCCAGAGAATTGCAGAGATTCTGAAATCAAACGCCACCAACAGCGACATCACCGTAAAGGGTTGGGTACGCACAAAGCGTGGTAACAAGAATGTAGCGTTCATCGCACTGAACGACGGCTCGTGCGTGGCTAACATTCAGGTTGTAGTAGATTTGGCAAAAGCCGACGAGGAGATTTTGAAGCAGATTACCACAGGTGCGTGTATCCGCGTGGATGGTAAGCTGGTGGAGTCACTCGGTGCCGGTCAGGGCGTAGAGGTGCAGGCCGAGAAGATTGAGATTTACGGCACGGCAGACCCCGAGACATACCCCTTGCAGAAGAAGGGCCACTCGTTGGAGTTCCTGCGTGACATCGCCTACCTGCGTCCCCGCACAAACACCTTTGGTGCTATCCTGCGTATCCGCCACGCTATGGCCTACGCAATTCACAAATACTTCAACGACAACGGCTTCTACTACCTCCACACTCCGCTTATCACAGGCTCGGACTGTGAGGGTGCAGGTGCGATGTTCAACGTGACGACTCTCGACATCGCCAATCCTCCCCGCACCGAGGAGGGCAAGGTAGATTACTCACAAGACTTCTTCGGCAAGCCTTGCAACCTGACCGTATCGGGTCAGCTGGAGGGCGAGCTGGGAGCTCTCTCAATGGGTCGCATCTATACTTTCGGTCCTACTTTCCGTGCCGAGAATTCAAATACACCACGCCACCTGGCAGAGTTCTGGATGATTGAGCCCGAGATGGCGTTCTATGAGTTGGAGGACAACATGGAGCTGGCAGAGGACTTCCTGAAGTATCTCATCCGCTATGCATTGGAGAACTGCAAGGAGGACTTGGAGTTTATGAACAAAATGTGGGACAACGAGTTGCTCGATCGTCTGAACTTTGTTGTTGAGAACGACTTTAAGCGTCTGGACTACACCGAGGGTATCGAGATTTTGAAGGCCAGCGGTCAGAAGTTCGAGTTCCCCGTTGAGTGGGGTTGCGACTTGCAGAGCGAGCACGAGCGTTACTTGGTTGAGAAGCACTTCAAGCGCCCTGTGATTCTGATCAACTATCCGAAGGAGATCAAGGCGTTCTATATGAAACAGAACGAAGACGGTCGTACGGTACGCGCAATGGACGTTCTGTTCCCGAAAATCGGCGAGATTATCGGCGGTTCGGAGCGTGAGGCCGATTATGGCAAACTTCGTGCAAGAAT
>JAFNXQ010000083.1 GCA_017383445.1 Alistipes sp. | reverse complement strand
GGTTCTGCGACGCGAGAAAGAGGGTATATTTATCGAACTTGGAATCAATGGAGTCCCCGATGTCCCCATCTCCAAAACATACTCCGAAAGCATTAATCAGTGGCTGAATTAATACCTGTGGGTGAAATCATATTTTGTAAATTTTACCCACTATTTTAGAATTTTACCCCTTATAGGAATTTCATCCCAACCATAGGGTGTATGTCACTTTTATTTTTCTCCTGAAAATATATGTGCGATATTCGCAGTGTGAAAACATTTAGCGAATAAATATGGTACACCATTTAAGTATTTTGAAGAAGAATTTCTTGCGTCATTATCTGACGATTCTGCAGACAGCTATTCGTCGCAAGTGGAATGAACCTGCGTTGAGTGATTACAAGGGAGATGTCTTTACATTCGCCGACATCGCAACGCGAATCTCAAAGTTACATTTTATTTTTGACCGTCTGGGCGTGAAGCCCGGTGACAAGGTTGCACTGGCATCGAAGAACAGTGCTCGCTGGGCAACAAGCTTTATGGCTACGGCAACTTATCGTGCAGTTGCTGTTCCTATCCTCAACGATTTTACCCCCGAGGCTATCTCTGGTCTGGTAAATCATTCAGAGAGTGTAGTCCTGTTTACAGATGCTGCAACCTGGGAAGCTATGCCCAAAGAGTTGCCTACTCTGTTGGCGGTAATTGATGTTGATACTTTCACTGCTCTCTACTCAAAGGATGGTAAGCTGGTGGAGCTAATTGCCGAGAGTGAGGCTACAATACCGGCTGTATATCCCGAGTCAATGAAGGAGGCCGTTACCAACTATGTATTTGGTGATATTGATGACCTGGCTATTATCAACTATACATCGGGAACAACAAGTTCGCCAAAGGGTGTTATGCTTACGGCTCGCAACATCTCGGCAAATATTGAGTTTGCATTGAGCCGTATTCCTATTCAGGATGGCGACAGAACACTCTCGATGCTTCCTATGGCACATATGTATGGTATGGCCTTTGAATTTATCTATCCATTGTGTGGTGGCGGTCATATCACATTCCTGGGTAAGACCCCTACGCCCACAGTTCTTATGCAGGCCCTGGCTGATGTCAAGCCCTATATCCTGATTACCGTGCCTTTGGTGTTGGAGAAGATATTCAAGGGTAAGGTTATGCCTACATTGCAGAAGCCGGCGTTGCGTGTCTTGACAGCAATTCCCGGTGTGCGTAACCTTATATATAAGAAGGTGCGTACGCAGCTTATGACCGTATTTGGAGGTAACCTTCGTTCAATCGTGCTGGGCGGTGCTGCATTGAGCCGTCCTGTCGAGGAGGTTGTAAAGAAGATTGGTTTGCCCTATACGGTAGGTTATGGTATGACCGAGTGTGCTCCTCTTATCGGATATTCGCCCTGGGAGTCATTCCGTTTGGGTTCTTGCGGTCGTGCTACCGATAATGTAGAGGTGCGTATCGACTCGGAGGATGCACAGCGTAAGGTTGGCGAGATTCAGGTGCGTGGTGACAATGTTATGCAGGGTTATTATAGAAATCCCGAGGCTACGGCTGCTGCATTTACCGATGATGGCTGGTTGCGTACGGGTGACCTGGGTATCATCGACAAGAAGGGTAATATCTTTATCAAGGGTCGTAGCAAGTGTATGATTCTGTCGGCTAATGGTCAGAATATCTACCCCGAGGAGATTGAGAGCCTGTTGAATGCTATGCCTCATGTTGGCGAATCATTGGTTGTGGATAGAGGTCACGCACTGATTGCGTTGGTGGCTCTTACGCCCGATGATCAGAAGGCTGACCGCGAGGAGATTAAGGCTGCATTGGAGTTTAACCGTGTGGAGTTGAATAAGGTGCTGCCCAATTATAGCCAGG
>JAFNXQ010000082.1 GCA_017383445.1 Alistipes sp. | reverse complement strand
GCTTGCACAACTCCTCGTTTTTGCTGCCAATGAAGCGGTAGATGTATCGCGTAATGTATGCGTCGAAGATAAATACTACACCAAATAACATCCATAGATTGCCTGTCCATACCACAAACCACAATACATAGAGTATTGTAGCGAGAGAAAAACCTACCCAGCGGTTTTTTAATATGTTTTTTATCTTGTTCATTGAATCTCAAATAGTAGTTATCAGTTCTTAAAATAGGTCTTCCATAGTGAAAACACCCTGCTTGCCACAAAGGAACTCGGCTGCTATGACCGCACCCTGTGCCAGCGTGCGGCGATTCTTTATCGAGTGACGTATCTCCAGTACATCATCCTCCGAGGTGTAGGTCACCGAGTGGTCGCCGGGGGTCATACCCACGCGGAACGACTCGATGCCGATAAGACTCTCGTCTGTTGTAGGCTCGTTCACCCACCCCTGCTTGCGGTCCATGCGTGCGATGATATCCTCGGCGAGGGTTACAGCTGTGCCGCTTGGCGAGTCTTTCTTCTCGGTGTGATGAGTCTCGGCCATTGTAACCTCGTATCCATTGAATGCGTTCATCATACGTGCCAACTCGCGGTTGAGGCGGAACATAAGATTAACTCCGATAGAGTAATTTGAGGCATAGAACATAGCACCACCCTTCTCGTGACATAATGCCTGCAACTCGGCGAGGCGTGATGTCCAGCCTGTTGTACCTGAGACTATGGCCGTGCCACACTCCAAACATCGGCGTATATTGTCGTAAGCCGTTGCGGGTGTTGTGAACTCTATGGCCACATCTATCATTTTGAGGTTGTCGGCGTTGAGGTCGGCTGTGTTGTCCTGGTCGATGATGAGGGCTACCTCATGGCCTCGCTGGATGAGAATCTTCTCAATCTCGCGACCCATCTTGCCGTATCCTATAATTGCTACTTTCATAATTTTGAAACCTTTTGTCGCCTACTATGTAGGCGGGTTAAGTATAATCGGACAAAGATACTCTTTGTAATTCAAAATTGCAACTGACACACTGCAAAATTCACTATGCAGATACCAAGATTTACCAAACTTACATCCGTTGTGTTGTAGGAATCAAAAATTTCCCTATATTTGCTATGTTTTAGTCCGTATAAAGTGAGCAACAGACGGTACGATGCGTTATTTCATTGAGCTATCATACGACGGAGCAGCCTATTGCGGTTGGCAGAGACAGCGGGAGGACCCCAGCGTGCAACAGACGTTGGAGCAGGCTCTTACTACCCTGCTGCGTACAGCAACCGAGGTTGTTGGTTGCGGCCGAACCGATACGGGTGTTAATGCATCTTACTATGTGGCCCACTTTGATTGCGATAAAGCGTTGGATTGCAAACAGTTGGTGTATAAACTCAATCTTGTGCTGCCCCACGATATAGCCGTTAGTGCTGTTCGTCTGGTGCAGGATAATGCCCATGCACGTTTTGATGCCATCGGTAGAGAATACACCTACTATATTTCGCAGCGTAAAAACCCATTCCGCCGCTACTCGGCGTGGCAATACTATGTGTCACTCGATGTCGAGAAGATGAACAGGGCTGCCGAGGTTTTGTTGCGTTATGACGATTTTACATCGTTCGCAAAACTCAATTCCAACAATAAGACCAATATATGCCACATTAAGGAGGCTTTGTGGATTCGTGCGGAAGATGATGCCAATGTGTTGGTATTCAGGATTTGTGCCGACCGCTTCCTGCGTAACATGGTGCGAGCCATTGTGGGTACATTGGTTGATGTTGGACGTGGCCGTCTGACCGTTGAGGATTTTGAGCATATAGTGGCGGCTCGAGACCTGTCACTTTCGTCGGCTGGAGCACCTGCACAGGGGCTGTTTTTGAGTGATGTGCAGTATGATGAGGCTCTGTTTTGTGATGAAAACCAATAACTTTATTGTTAAACTTAAATATTTAAGACTATGTTAGAAACTATTATTTGGTTGGCCGGTGTTATCTGTGCTATCTGGTGCGTACTTGACATCTTTAAGAAGCCTATCGGTTTGATTGGTAAGTTGATTTTGTCTATTATCCTTTTGGCTACAAGCTGGGTTGGTCTTGCATTGTACTATTTCTGGGTACGTCACCACGTTACAGAATGGTTTAAGTAATCTGTAATTACAACAAAAAAAACAGGCAGGGTTCGAAGTGAATCCTGCCTGTTTTTTTGCTGTGTATAGCGACTGCTACAAATGTATCGCAGCTCCCATAGCCGCCTCTGAAGCCTCCATGATAGCCTCGTGCATTGTGGGATGCGAGTGGATAGTCTTGGCAATCTGATGTGCCGTGATACCCATACGCTTGGCCAGCGTAGGCTCACCCAGCATCTCGGTAACCGTGCCACCTACCATATGTGCACCGATAAGCTTCTCGTCAGCATCAAATATGAGCTTAACGAAGCCGTCACGGTCACCTGCCGCTGTTGCCTTGCCTGAAGCGGTGAAGGGGAAGCGGCCAATCTTGTATTCAATACCCATTTCTCGTGCTTTCTGCTCGGTTATACCAACCGATGCCACCTCTGGCGAGGTAAAGACGCACGACGGAATTGTCGAGTAATCAACCTTGTCGGGGTTGAGGCCGCAGATATGCTCCACGCAGTGGATAGCCTCTGCCGAAGCGACGTGTGCAAGGGCTGGTGTGGGGATAATATCGCCAATGGCGTAGATGCCGGCAACCGATGTCTGGTAATGCTCATCAACCACAATCTTATCGCGTTCAACGACCACACCGGCCTCCTCCAGACCCATATTCTCGATGTTTGACTTCACGCCCACAGCTGACAGAACAATCTCGGCAGAGAGAGTCTCTGCTCCCTTCTTGCCCTCAATCTCCACCTGACACAGACCATCGTCGCCTACAGTTACCTGCTTTACGGTTGTTGAGGTCATCACACCGACACGCATCTTGCGGAAGGCTCGTTCCATAGTTTTGGCAACCTCCTCGTCTTCCAATGGCATCAACTGTGGCATATACTCCACAATGGTCACCTTTACGCCCAGCGAGGCATACAAGCAAGCGAACTCGCTGCCAATAGCTCCAGAGCCTACAACAATCATTGTTTCAGGTAGTTTGGGAAGTGTGAGAGCCTCCTTTGATGAGATGATATGCTCTCCGTCAATTGGCATAAAAGGCATCTGGCGAGGTCTTGCACCTGTTGCAAGGATGATAGCCTCGGCCTCATACACAGTGCCTTCAACCTCTACCTTGCCCTGTCCTGCTATGCGGCCAAAGCCACTGATAACATCGATGTTATTTTTCTTCAAAAGGAACTGCACGCCTTTGCTCATCGTCTCGGCTACGGTGCGTGAACGGGCTACAATCTTCTCAAAGTCGGGCTTAACCTCGCCCTCAATCTCCACGCCGTAGTGTGCCGAGTTTTTACAGTAGGTATATACCTGTGCACTCTTCAATAGTGCTTTCGTTGGGATGCAGCCCCAGTTGAGGCATACGCCACCCAGCTCGGCCTTCTCAACGATGGCAACCTTCTTACCCTCTTGTGCAGCTCGTATGGCGGCTACATAACCGCCAGGACCGCTGCCTATAACTATAATATCGTAATTCATTGTCTGTTTACTGTTTTGGTTGTTGTCTGCGAAGATATTTTATCCACTCCATGAGTGCTATGATGGCCAGCACCGATAGTATTACCACCAGTGCCGAAACGGCTATCACCAATAGCTTGACTGCTGTTGCCAGAGTCATTAAAATTGCCATAATGTAAGTCGTTAAAGAGTTAAATCGTTACTTGAAGTTATATATGGTAACTATTTGACTACCTTCAATATCTCACCCTTGTCGGCAGCTACGGCACGCTTCCACTTCTCGGTGTAGCCGGGGTTCTTTATCTCACCCGGAATGTCCTTGCCATTGCCGTTGTCAATAAAGCCATTTTCATTCTCGCCCTTGACATTGCCGTCGATATACTTAACCATCAAATAACGGTCTAAATCGCACCACGTGTCGAACAAACGCTGTGCCGTTTCAATGGTGAATTCTGTCGCAATCTTGTCCTGCTTCTTTGTCTTTGGTGTGTTACCTATCGCAATATCAATCTTGTTTACAGCCTCCAATGCGGCATTCTCCCAAGTATCAACAATCTCGCGTACCTTCTTGCCGACAACATTATAACGCAAGTATGCGAACTGTGCGATACGGTTGGTAATCCAGAACATTGATGTATCAGAGTACTTCAACATCGAGCCGTTGCCCTCACGCAAGCACTCGGGAACCTCCTGTGAATTTACATATACGGGAGTCAGAGGTGACGTTGCTGCGTCGTCTGTACCAAACCAGAGAATACCCTTCTTGCCCGGACGAGCCTGCCCCATCAGCCAGAAGCCGGTCTGCTGTGTAGCTATGGCACGTTCATTGACATACTGCACGCCATCTACCTCAAATTGCATAGGACGCCAGCGATATGGAGTCTCCTCGCCACCAGCACCGATGTCGTTGGTCATATCGAGGATAGTACCCTCGTAGTGGTCACGCATACAGTCCATTATAAGTTTTGGAGAGAGCTTGGTGCGTGGCTTAACCCACAGAGGCATACGGTTCTTGGGGTTGTGGCCCATAGCGTAGTCCTCGTACTTGTCCATATCGTCTGCGATGGTGCGGAAGAAGGCCCACACACGAGCCTCACAAGCACGCATACCACTGAAATCCAGCGGTGCATAGGTGTCGCTGAACGAGAAATCCTCGTCACGGCCGTCAAAGTAACCCTGCTCGCGGGCAAATGAAATCACGTCGGGAGCATAGAGGCAGTTCTCCTTGTCGTTGAGTGGGAACTGCATAATGCGAGCCTGATTGGCGTGAGCCGATACATATCCGTCGGGAATACGCTGTGCGACCCATACAATGCCCTTGTTGTTGGGACCCTTGCCTATAAGCTCCATAATCCACGCCTCCTCGGTATCAACGAGTGAAAAAGACTCGCCGCTTGATGCATAGCCGTAGGTGTTGGCCAAATCAACGATGATGGCTATCGCTTCGCGAGCCGTCTTGGCACGCTGCAAGGCGATGTAGATGAGTGATCCATAATCGATGCCACCCTTGGGGTCCTCCAATTCGGGGCGACCACCGAATGTTGTTTCGGTAATGAAGAGTGAATGTTCGTTTGAGTTACCCAGTGTGCGATAGGTTGTGGGTACCTGCTTGATTTTACCAAGATAACGGCCAGAGTCCCACTCTGTAACGTCGATGTACTCGGTGTACTTGCCCGGTACGTGGCTGTATAGCACGCCGTAGAGTGAGTGCGAGTCGGCGGCATAGGTTACCATAGCAGAGCCGTCGGTAGAGGCTCCCTTGGTTACAATGAAGTTGGTGCAGGCATCGGCTGTGGTGGCTGTAAGAGCAACACCGGCGATGGCGAGCATAAGGGTTTTAAGTAGTCGTTTCATAAGATATTTGTTTTTGTTAGTTTGTTCGTAATATCCCTAATGGACAAAGATAATAAAAATAGATGTAATATTGAGATTTTTTCACTAATTTTACCGAAGCAAAACAAATGATTATGTCGATAGGTAGTCAGATAAGAGAAATTAAGCAGACTCTGCCCGACGGCGTGAGGTTGCTGGCGGTGTCGAAGTTTCACCCCGCAGAGGCCATTATGGAGGCCTATGAGGCTGGACAGCGTGCCTTTGGTGAGAGCCGTCCGCAGGAGCTGAAGGCTAAATATGAAGCCCTGCCAAAAGATATAGAGTGGCAGATGATAGGCCACTTGCAGACTAATAAAGTAAAATATATTGCACCCTTCGTGTCGCTTATCGAGTCGCTTGATAGTGAACGGCTTGCCGAGGAGATAGAACGTCAGGCGGCAAAGTGCAATCGTGTGATAGACTGTCTCGTGGAGATTCATGTAACCCAGGAGGATAGTAAGTCGGGCTGGGAGTATTCGTCGCTGATGGAGTTTGTTCGTCAGGGAGGCTTCGATGCTATGCCACACATCCGCTTGCGTGGTGTTATGGGTATGGCCACACTTACCGACGACGAGGCTGTCGTGAGGGGCGATTTTCAGCGTCTGGCGGAGTGCTTCAATGAACTGAAAGTCTATTTCGGCGAGGATTTTGATACCCTCTCGATGGGAATGTCCGATGACTACCCTATTGCTTTGGAGTACGGCTCAACCGAGGTCCGTATCGGCTCCACGATTTTCGGCCAAAGAGAGTATTAGACAAGGTGAAAGATAAAAAAAGACAGATAAGTCATCTGTCTTTTTTCCTTTATAAAGTATTGCCATTTTATTGTTTAGGCTTTTTCGCACTCCTATACTGCTGACGTGCTATGCGATAGCTAAGCGTGCATAACAGCGTGAAGAGCAACGATATAATCATCGTTAGGAAGAATGTTCTTGCACTCTGTAAGCTCTCTGTTTGCGGGAAACGGGCGTGAAACTCCAAACCATTGAGCATAATCTGTCGCAATTTAAGAGAGTCGGTAAACACAAATCCCGTCATTGACACCACGTCGGGTTCCGGATTCATTGGCAACAACTCCACAGGACCCAGGAAATCAATCTTAAACTCTGCAAGAGGTGTTGTCGGCTCCCATCTGTCATTTGTTGTGTAACCAATCGTATTGCCATTTACACGCACTCCGTCTGATTTATATTGTATGCGATAGGTTCTCTGCGAGATATCCCACGGCGATAGGATGCTGGGAAAGGCACTCAACGCAGACGAAGTGAGATATGTTTCGACATTAAACTCGTTATCTTTGAATTGCAGGGGGACGACAACGCTATTAAATGTCATGGTGTGCTTGAATAGTGAAAGGCCATGCTTTGACGATGTTATGGTGGGCGGTTGCAGCATCAGGGCCAGAGTAGAGTCCTGAAAATGCATTGGGGCTGTCATCTTGACCTTCTGCCTTCCCGAACGACTATAAATCTTCTCCTCGTAATGAGTTGTGAAGATATGCTCAAAGCCTGCAACTACAGAGTCGGGATAGAATTTGCACATCAATGAATCGGTTGCTGGCGATGTAAAGTTTACTCTATGTAGGGCGGTATTCTCCTCGTCAATTACATAGTGGATATCGACCATGCTCTGTGGCAAAGAGTCCTTCTCAAAGAGCAAGCCATTGTTGATAGCGATGTTTATTTTGGCACTACCCTCCGTTGTTACACCTCGTTCCTGCTTCAGATGATAAAATACCTCACTGCGCTTAATCTGATGTACGCATACAAACACCCATACAAAGTATGTCAATGCGACAAGAAGAGCTATTACTTGCCATCCCCGTACGCTTATCTTGCGTGCCAGGTCGTTGAATGTATGCCAGATGACAATAAACGGATTGGTCATAATCGGCCGGTTTTTCTGTAATCTTATTCTTAAACGCTTTACCTTACTCTCAATCGCTGGCCGATACGCAGTGTGGAGTTACGCGAAATGCCATTGAGCTGGCAAATCTTCGTTACTGTCGTATGGTTATTTATGGCAATGCGACCCAGCGTATCACCACTCTTCACAATGTGATACTTGCGGGCTGCTGCCTCGGCTGCAATTCTCTTATCCTCCTCCTCGGACTGAATCTCCATCTCGAAGTCCTGAGTAAAGCGAGAATAGGGACTGAAATAGGTGCGTTTCAGAAGGAATGTCTCGCGGCGAAGCGTGCCTGTTGCAAAATCAATAAGACGTTCAGAATCAAATGAGTGGCCCTGATAACGCATTTCAAAGTGAAGGTGCGGACCTGTGCTGCGACCCGTGCTGCCTCCGTAGCCGATGACCTGACCCGCCGTAACCCACTGCTCGGGCTCAACTAATATCTCCGAGAGGTGGCCATAGAAGGTCTCCAAGCCGTTGTCGTGACGCAGGATAATGAGGTTGCCATAGCCTCCGCGATAGCTCTTTGTGAGGCGTACGCGTCCGTCAAAAGGTGCGAAAATCGGGTCGCCTGTCTTCAATGCGATGTCGGTACCCTGATGCACGCGACGACGACGCGGACCATACTTCGATGTGATACGGCCCTTGTATGGATAGTGATAGCTCTTTAATGTGTCCACCAGGTCTATAATCATAGACATAGGCAGGTCTTTAAGTTCTGTCTTGTAGGGGTTGATGTTGATTGTATCCCAATTCTTCGTGAAGACAGTTTCGTCAATGGCCGAGATATCGCGGTTGCGGATATAACGCCATGTGTTATCGTTGAAAAGCACTATGGCAAGGCCCTCGCTTGATGAGGGTATGGTATCCACTACTATCTGGTCGGTGCGAAGGTCGGGGCCCGATGCCAGAGGTACGCGGCGTACGATAACGGCGTCGTCGGGAAGTGTATCCTTCTCGACTTTGGCCAATGAGTCGGCCTTCTGTGCCTCCTCCAAAGATATGTCTTGTGAAAATGAGTTTGTTACACTGAATAATGCCAAAACGGCAATGGATAAAAATCGTTTGCTGAAAATCATTTGGGTTATTATACTTTTGTCTTTATTATTCATTGCTCTCCTTCTCTTTTATCAACTCCTCGGCACACTCCAATGCCTTGTAGAACTCCTCGCCGAAACGACGCACGATAGGCTCTTTCAGTGCTTTATAAACGGGCACTCCGAGCTTTTTGCCGCACTCCACAGCATCACGGCATACGGCCCAGCGGTGGTAGTTCAGTCCATAAGAACCGTTGCGGAATTGTTTGACGCGTATGGGATAGAGGTGGCACGAGATAGGCTTTAAGAATGAGCATTTCCCTTCGCGATATGCCCTCTCGATGGCACAAAACGTAGTGCCGTTCTCCTCAAAGGCGTAGGCACACGCAGCATTGTCCACCAGTGGTGTGGTGTAGTCGCCATCGGCATCCACAACCATAAAACCTTGTCGCTGAATCTCGCGGCGACCCTCCTCGGTCATGTAGGGGGCGTAGTTCTCGTACTCCTCCTCCAATAAATCGACCTCCTCAATATCGAGGGGGGCTCCCGCATCGCCCTCCACGCAACAGATGCCCTTGCACTTGTGCAAGTCGCACGCGAAACATTCACGCAGGAGGTCAATGCTAACTATCTTATCATCAATCTCAATCATTTTCTATGGGTTGTAAATGTCGGTATATCTGAATTCCAATATTTCCTGTGTCATTTCAATAAATTGAGCCGCCTCCTTGTTTTCGGGGTTAAGCTCCAAGGCTCGCCTGAAATCGTTGATGGCACTACCCCACGCCTGCTGACGAAAATAGCACTTGCCACGTTCGATGTAGAGCTCCTCGTTCTCTTTGTCCTGGCCTATGGCGGCTGTCAGCGTTGTGAGCTTGTATGCCATAGTCCACAGACCTCGTTTGCGGATATACTCCAATACCTCGCCATCGAGCATTGCCGAGGCATCTTCACCTCTCTCCAATGCATCGCGTATGGCCGTTGAAGATAGATCAAATGTGGGGGCATCTGCCAGAAATGTGGTGCGTGGCGTTGAGAAGGCCATCTCCTCGCCGGGGCGAGGATATACGTAGAGGTCGAAATTCTCAATAATATACTCCGGCTCTCGCCAGCGTGGTAGCTGATTTATAAGGTCGCTACCCATAAGTATTGCGAACTCCATCTGCTCGCCATAATTCTCCACAAGGTGACGTAGCGTATTTACCGTATAGGAGGGTTTCTCTAATAAGAATTCAATAACCGAAGGTTTGATTTGTTCGGGATATTGCGAGTTGCGGCACGCTATCTCCGCCATCTCATAGCGGTCGGTTTCGGCTGCCTGCATCCAGTTATGCTTAAATGGGTTGTGTGGCGAGATAATCATCGCCACCTCGTCGCCCAAATTGTGCTTGACGGCATACTCGGCCAAGGCGATATGTCCTCGGTGTATGGGGTTGAACGACCCAAAATAGAGCACCATTCTGCGTTTTGCCATAGTCTATGCGAGGAAGTTGGTTATTATCTCACGAGCCTCCGTTACGGCATCCTCCAGACGGTCATTTATCACGACGTGATCAAACTCCGAAGATTTTGAAATCTCAAAGTCGGCTTTGGCTACACGCTTGGCAATTGTCTCGGCAGAGTCGGTGGCCCTACCCTCCAATCGCTTCTGCAACTCCTCAATCGACGGCGGCATAATGAATATCGAGCAGGCATTCTCGCCGAAGATGCGTTTAAGGTTGATACCTCCCATCACATCCACATCAAAGATGATGACATTGCCCTTCTGCCAGATACGTTGCATCTCGCTTTTCAGAGTGCCATAACACGTTCCGTTATATACTTCTTCCCACTCCACGAAAGCGTCGGCTGCGACCTTCTCGCGGAACTCCTCCTGCGAGAGGAAGAAGTAGTCGATGCCATTCTGCTCCTGACCTCGTGGTGCTCGCGATGTGGCCGAGATTGAGAACTCAAACTGCGGGAAAATCTGCAATAGTTGGCGTACAATGGTTGTCTTACCAGAGCCACTCGGGGCGGAAAATATTATAAGTTTGCCGTTACACTCCATCGCTACAAAATGTTTAATACCTGTTCCTTAATCTTCTCCAGCTCATCCTTCATCTTGACGACAAGAATCTGCATATTGGCCTCGTTGGACTTCGAGCCGAGGGTATTTATCTCGCGACCGATCTCCTGCGCTATGAAGCCGAGCTTACGTCCCGGAGCCTCCTCCGATGCAGCTACCTCGCGGAAGTAATCGCAATGGTTTTTCAAACGCACCTTCTCTTCGGTGATGTCGAGTTTCTCGATGTAGAAAATCATCTCCTGCTCCAGGCGATTATTGTCCAGATCAAGATTCATCTTCTCGATATGCTCGCGGATGCGACTCTTGATGACCTCTGTGCGTGCCTTCTCGTAGGGCTCGACCTGCTGCTTGTACTCCTCAATCTTGTCGATGCGGTGCAGAAGGTCTGCAATAAGTGTTGCTCCCTCCTGCTCGCGGAATGCCGTAAAACGGGCCAAGGCCTCATCTATGGCCTGCATGAGTGCTTGCTGCTCCTCCTCAGACAGACTCTCGGTCTGTGTTGATACCACATCGGGAAGACGCATAATTACCGGTACAATCGCGTCGTAGTCGGCATCCACGCCCGAGAATGACAGTGCATCGTTCATCTGGTGTAGATATGCACGGAAGATATCTTTGTTGATTGTGGCCGATGTCTGCACAGCTGTTGTCTCGAAACTTACCGAGATGTCGGCTTTGCCACGCTGAATGGCTGCTGCTGCACGTGAACGGATATCAAATTCCAGCGAACGATATATGCCCGGGAGCTTTACCGAGAGGTCTAACTGTTTGGAGTTCAGCGAACGCACCTCCACTGAAATTTTCTTTGTAGGCAATGTTATTTCACTCTTGCCGAAACCGGTCATTGACTTTATCATAGGTCTTGGTAGTTTTATCGGGTTAAATTATCCGACAAAGATAGAGAAAAAAGTTCAAAGTTGAAAGCGTATAAACGGGATTAAGTAATTATATTACTTCTCCACCACTGCCCGCAGGATGCGAACATCCTCTATCGGGCGATTATTCTCGTCGGTGGCGACCTTCTGTATGGCGTCAATAACCTCCAGTCCTTCTATCACCTGTCCAAATACAGTATATGCTCCGTCAAGGTGCGGTGTTCCACCCAGGGTTTTGTACGCTTCGCGTATATCGGGGGTATAAATCACACGATTGCTGATTCTCTCCTGCATTCGGTCCAGCTGCTCGTCGGTAAAGGTGCGACCCCAGACGATATAGAATTGTGATCCTGCTGATGCCATCTCGGGATTTACTTCGTCACCTTCGCGAGCTGCCGCCAAAGCTCCTCGCTGGTGGAAAAGTTCCGGAAAACGAAACTCCGCAGGGATGATATAGTCGGGGCCTCCGTTACCAAGGAACTCGCCGGCCTCGGCGTGGCGAGAGTCGGGGTCACCGCCCTGAATCATAAAGTTCTCTATCACGCGATGAAAAAGCAGGCTGTCGAAATAGCCCTCTTCGGTGAGACGTATGAAGTTGTCGCGATGCTGTGGCGTCAGATTGCTTAATTCGATGCGAATGTCGCCCATGGTGGTATGCAGTGCTACGATGCGATTTTGTGGCGTGCTGCATCCTGTAAATATTGCCGCAATGGCAAGTGTGAGGTAAAATAGTCTCTTCATTTTTTGGTCTGTTTTATGTTTCTGCAAAAGTAGTGATAAATGTTGTGAAAACAAACTTATGCTGTCACCTGTCGGATGATTTGTTTTGTCGGTCCTGTTGTGGTGTTTGTCGCATAGGAAAACTTATCGATTTGATTTCGGATAATTTCTCTGCTGATTTAATTTGCAAAATGTTCGGCTGATGACGAAGGTTAAGTATTTTGAAACTTTGTATTTGCTGAGTGTCATTTT
>JAFNXQ010000081.1 GCA_017383445.1 Alistipes sp. | reverse complement strand
GATAGTGGCAAATCCGATAACTCCTCCAATGCCTTGTTCATTGATATATCGTAGTCCGAATAATGGCAATAGGCAAATGAAACCAATGATAGCAAGAACGCGTCGTATAGTTGAGCCTCAACAGGCAACGGAAATTCGTTAAAACGCGTCTGATACCCCAACGAAAAACCCGTATTTAACGATGGATACATCGAGAAACCCTCTGCACCTTCGGCGAGTGTCCCTAAATTCAAAAGAGCAGTATTCAGTGCTGATCCCGTAAAATATACCTTTGGGGCATTAGTATTGTTCTTTGTTGTTTGCAAAACCGTTTTTACATCGTCTGTATTATGCAAGGCACATATAACAACCTCGGTTTCACTTTCGCAAATCTTATTCATCTCATTTTCCAACTCATTTGAGGATGAATATTGCACTCGGTCAACAATATCAAGTTCCATTTCATTCGCATAATATGGTATCCATCGGTTGAATGTCTCTCCATATTTATTGTTTGCCGAAATTATTGACATCTTTTTGATTCCCATTGACACAATTTTTGCGAGAATGAGTTGAGATTGTGTAATGTCAGTTGTCGTCAAAGACCACATAAATGGCTTCTTAATAGCAACACCAGCCGTTCCGCTTGAGTAGCGGCGCACAATATCCTCCGATGAAGTCATCACAAACATAGGGATTCCTTTGTCATACATCACATTGGCCATCGTCTCAATGTGGTCATTGTTCAGCGGTCCGATGATAGCTTTAACGTCATCTCGATCGTATAGTTCTTTAGCCAATTTATTGATCTCAACGGTATTCTCGTCAAACCATTCCAATTCAAGTCTCACGCCTTTGGTTGAGTTTAATTGGGCTTTGATTACATTATCCTCAAACAGGTTGACAATTCGATCGTATCGGCTTTTATCGCTATCGTTACCACTCAAAGGGAGTACAACAGCCACTTTAGCAGTTGCCCACTCCGATGGCTCATTCGAAGAGTTTTGCGTTAAATCATTGCTATTGCAAGACCAAAGCAAAAGAGAAAAAATGAATATGAGAATAAATTTACTTCGCATAGTTTACCTCCATTTCTTTTGCTTGATTGTGAATTTCTTGTGATAGCGGCTCTAATAGTTTTTTGTATTTTCCAGCAACGACAAGTTCTACCCAATCTTCTTCCATTCCGAATGTACGATTGTGTTCCAATCTGCCGTTCCACCAGTCGGTGATGCAAGTTGATATGACTCTATCAATATGTCTCACGCAAGAGAAAGGTACATCTGGCGAATATAAGGACATATCAGTTTCTACGCCTACGGTATAAAAACGACCTTGGAAATCTCTATTATATTGCAAGAATCCCGTAATTGTCTCTCCGCATATAGGCAGAACCATATCAAAATGGCCGTAGCATTCTGGAGCATAATACATATATGCCTCCGTTTTACTCGTAAAGCCTTCTGTATCGCTCAACATAAACGCACTGAAATCAACCACATCGATTGTATTTGATCGCTCTTGGCAAAAACCATCAATGAATCCATCGCGACCTTCCCTCATATAAAGGTATTTGTCGTTTGCCAAACATATTCTAACGCTATCAACATCGCTCATTTTGCTTGCTATATACCCTGCCTTATACATTATTCCATAAAAGGGGATATGTGCCGTATAAATATTGGGGTGTGTTAAACCTCCATCTAAAACAAGCAGTTTGGTATCGTCCGAATCAATAATATTTCCCGCAGTCGCAATATCTCGCAGATAGTCTGAATATTCGGGATCGGTAGCAATAATCAATCTTTTACGTCCTTGCTGGTCGCAGCCGGCAAGTTTTGCAATAGTTTCGGCCCCCTCTTCAAAAGTCGAAGGGAAAATAGGGCGAAACGCTAATCTCAAAGAGTCGGTAGTCTTGATTATCCCCTTATAACAAAGCCCAGCATCCGTATGATCCCCGAGCTTCTTGGGGGTAAATACTGCAATAACCTCGGTGTTATAGTCAAAACGATTCAAATCTTCATCGCAATCCTCACATGAGAATAATGCAAGCAAGAGTAATATAATTAAGTATTTTATTTTCATTCAGATATGGCGAATTTAAATTTGCTGTTCGTCTTGTTTCTTATAAAGGTGTATATTAACCTGCAAAATTATAAAAATATTACGAATATACCCATTTTTTGTTGCTATATCTTTATTGAGTTAAAATGACATTCAAGTAGTTAAGAAACGGATTCTCTCGGCAAACAAATGCTTTGCGTGCAAGAGCCTTATTATAGGCCGCCTATTTTCAAGCAAAAAGGTCACGGGTATTACCGCAACCTTCAAAACCATAAGCCAACTCTTCTTGGCACCCTCCTATGAGCCGCAAACGGGACTTGAAACTCGTGCTTGCACGAGTGCTTTATATTTACATTCCTCCCAACCCTCCTTTTTCAAAGGAGGGCTATAAAAGCAAAAAGGTCACGGGTATTACCGCAACCTTCAAAACCATAAGCCAACTCTTCTTGGCACCCTCCTACGAGCCGCAAACGGGACTTGAACCCGTGACCTTTTCATTACGAGTGAAACGCTCTACCAACTGAGCTATTGCGGCAACAGGTTTTAGGAAACCCTTTTTGCGAGTGCAAATATCGTAAATATTTTGCAAGATGATACATGTATAAAGAAAAAAGTTCCTACTATTTGATTTTTTTAGTAAATTCGCAGTGGGCTATGTCCTATAAAATTGAATACTAATCAAAAAATACTAATGATATGATAACCTTTATCATCTGTCTATCGTTACTCGTTGCGGCATATTTCATCTATGGTCGCTATCTGGAAAGGGTTTGTGGCGTTGATGCCAAAGCAAAAGTGCCTTCCGAAACACTCTACGATGGCGTAGATTATCTGCCTATGCCCCGCTGGCGTACGTTTCTCATTCAGCTTTTGAACATCGCCGGCGTAGGCCCCATCTTCGGAGCCATTATGGGTGCCTGCTTTGGCCCCATAGCATTCCTCTGGATTACCTTCGGCGGTATATTTCTGGGTGCTATGCACGACTTCGTATCGGGATTTATCCTCATAAGACACAATGGTCTGAGTCTTCCAGAGGTCATCGGCAAATATCTGGGTAAGGGCGTGCAACAATTTATCCGCATCTTTACCATCTTCCTGCTTATACTTGTGGGTGTCGTCTTTATGCGTTCTCCGGCGAGCCTGCTGCATGGTATGATACCTGATATCGGCTATTGGTGGTGGATGGGTATTATCGTGGTATATTATTTCATCGCGACAATGCTGCCCGTCGATAAGCTGATTGGCAAGATTTATCCACTGTTCGGTGCTGCTCTGCTCTTTATGGCATTCGGACTGCTGGCGGTGATACTCATCGGCGACTACTCTATACCGGAACTTACAGCCGATAACTGGCGTAACTTCCAGCCCAACCCCGAGAAGTTGCCCATAGTGCCGACTCTCTTCATAACCATTGCGTGCGGAGCTATTTCGGGTTTCCACGCTACGCAGTCGCCACTGATGGCCCGTTGCCTGAACAACGAGAAGGAGTGCCGAATGGTATTCTACGGCTCGATGATTTCGGAGTCTATCATAGCTCTTATCTGGGCAGGTGTGGCGATGGCCTTCTTCCACGGCACTGATGGCCTAATCGCGGCACTCGCCGAGCATGGCAACGATGCTGCATGGGCAGTAAATCACATCTCAACCACCACACTCGGTATTTTTGGCGGATTCCTCGCCATGCTGGGAGTTGTTGCAGCACCTATCACTTCGGGCGATACGGCATATCGTTCAGCCCGACTTATCGTTGCCGACATTTTCAATATCGAGCAGCGTTCTATCGCCAAGCGTCTTGCGATTGCCGTTCCTCTCTTCGCTATTGGTATCGTGATGACCTTTGTCGATTTTGATGTTATCTGGCGTTACTTTGCGTGGGCTAATCAGACACTCAGTGTCTTCACCTTGTGGATGATTGTCGTCTATCTGAAGCAGCACAAACGCAACTTCTGGCTGGCACTGTTCCCAGCAATTTTTATGACCTATGTGTGCCTGAGTTTTATGTTCGTTTCCAACCAGTTCTTCGGTATGGGCCCCACAACTTTTGCATATTTTTGCGGCGGTGTAACAACGCTTGTTTTTAGTGTATTAATATTAAAATTTGCCCGAAATGCCAAGAAAAATATCGCTTAAACCGCAACCTACGGGGCTTTGGCACATAGTAGGCGGAGGCTTCGACAACATTTTGCAACACTCTCACGACCTGGAGTACGACGGCGAGTGGGAGGCGGCGTGCGAGGCTCGTCTGGAAGGTGTTGAGCAGATTCTCAACGCCCTTGATGAGGAGGAGCAATACACACTCGACTGGAACGACCGCGAGTCGCGTGCCGCAATGGAGTTACTCTACCTCTCGGCTACCGACCACCTCTCGATTGGCGAGGTAGAGACCGCCGCAACGCTTTGGGAGCAGCTTGTCGAACTTGACGAGGAGGACCGCACCGAGGCTATGACGATGCTCGCCTTCTGCTATGTGGCGTTAGAGGATTGGGAGTGCTTTGAGGGGGCGATGTTCGATGTTTCGACCAAGTCGCCCGAATATCATCTGCTCACGCTATGGGAAACCTTCCGTCGCACGGGAGGCATCGAGCAGAACGCCCTGCACGAATTGCGTACGCGTCATCGTGAGTGGTGGGCGGAGTTCTCGGCCGAGGAGCATCCTGCCGATGAGAAGTATCTGGCAGAGTGCCAAAGTGACCGTCCCTCGCAGACGACGCAGGCCCGCCAGCTATGGTTTGCAACAGCAACACTTTGGGCACAGGATAAGGATTTTTTGAAGAAGGTAAAATAGGTATTTAGCTTAAATAACATAATAACCCAACTAAAATGAATTTAACAAATAAAGATTTTATTGAACTTATCGAGAGAGATTATGTGAGAAAAGTCGAGCAATTGCATAGACATTTATTAAGCATATGGACAAGATTTAATTTTTTTATTACATTTGAGGGTTTAATAATTAGTGCAAATTTTATCTCTGATAATAAAACTTTTACTAAGGATTTATCAATTTGGGTAAGAATACTTGGATTACTGACTGCTGTTATATGGTATTGTTTTTCAGCCAATGACAGATATTTAGTAAAGATATATAGAAATCATGTAGATGAAGCACATAAAATTTTATGTAATTTAATAGAAAAATATGCAAATATGCATCTGTCCATAGATTTTGACATGTCAGTAGAATCCGCTACTCCTGTCAAATCAAATTTCCTTGGATGGAGGTATAAAAAGATAGGTCTTACGGATTATGCAACAATGGTCCCCTTATTAATGATACTATTTTGGGGAACATATATTATTTCTAAAATAATTACATGCTGAAAATAGTAGAATATGAAAAAACTGATTCTGACCATCGCCTGCTCTTTGAGTCTGATGTTTGCCTCGGCGGGTAATTATAAGGTCGAGAGAGATATAGCCTACCGCACATCGGAGGATAAGTACACCCAGCAGCAGTGCCGCTTGGACATCGCAGCCGAAAAGGGTGCGAAAGATGCACCCGTCATTGTGTGGTTTCACAGCGGCGGGCTGGTAAGTGGCAAAAAGGAGGCTCCGCAACCTTTGATGCGTGATGGCGTGGTGGTTGTGGGTGTCGGCTACCGTCTTTCGCCCAACGCTACGGTTAATGAGATTATCGACGATGCGGCTTGTGCTGTGGCGTGGGTATATGAGAATATCGAGAAGTATGGTGGCTCGCGTGAAAAGATTTTCCTTGCCGGACACTCGGCAGGCGGCTATTTAGTGAGTATGATAGGTCTGGACAAGAGTCGTCTGGAACGCTATGGCATAGACGCCAATTCGTTGCGAGGCATTGTGCCGTTCAGCGGTCAGGTCATCACACACTTTACGGAACGCGATGCCCGCGGCATACGTGATACGCAACCCGTTGTCGATTCGTTGGCTCCGCTTTACCACGTCAGAGGCGATGCCGCACCGATGTTGCTTCTGGTGGGCGACCGCGAGTTGGAGATGCTGGGTCGCTACGAGGAGAATGCCTATTTCTGGCGTATGCTACGCCTGGCAGGGCACAAAGATGTGGAGATATGCGAGTTTGACGGCTACGGGCATAATATGGTACACCCCGGCTGGCCTCTGCTATTGGAGTTTGTAAAACGACACAAATAGTTTTCTCCGAACAAAAAATAGCCACCGACAAAAATCAGTCGGTGGCTATTTTATTTATAAAGCGTAACGCCGAAATTCGCCTAAATCGAAGCTCTCAAAAGTGGCTTAAAAGGATGAAATTCAAGGCTTGCAACGCTTGAAAAACCGCAGCATACTTGGCGTATGTGAGGATTTTGAAAGCGAGCGTAACGCAGAAGTTCGCCTTTTAAGCCACTTTTGCAACTATTTGCGATTCTTAATAACCCACTCGGCAATCTGAATGGCGTTGAGTGCTGCACCCTTCTTAATCTGGTCGGCAACGCACCAAAATGCAAGTCCATTCTTTGATGCGATATCCTTACGCACGCGACCCACATATACAGGGTCCTTGCCCGCCACAAACAACGGCATAGGATAGACCTTGTCGAGTGGCTGATCCATAAGCACAATGCCCTCACTCTCGGCGAATGACTTGCGGGCCGCCTCAACGCTGATCTCCTCGGCGGTCTCTACCCAGATACTCTCCGAGTGAGCTCGCATAACAGGCACACGCACACAAGTAGCCGACACCTCAACGTCGGAGTGCATAATCTTGCGTGTTTCGTTATACATCTTCATCTCCTCCTTTGTGTAGTCGTTCTCGGTGAAGATGTCGATATGCGGAATGACATTATATGCCAGCTGATATGCAAACTTATTGACCGTAGGCTCCTCACCTGCAATAATCTGTGCGTGCTGTGCTTCCAACTCTGCCATAGCCTGTGCTCCGCCACCACTTGCCGACTGATAGGTAGCGACATGGGCTCGCTTGATGTGCGACAGTTTTTCGATGGCCTGCAACGCCACAACCATCTGAATTGTAGTGCAATTAGGATTAGCGATGATTCGGCGTGGAGCATTCAGTGCATCTACGGCATTCACCTCCGGCACAACCAAAGGCACATCCTCGTCCATACGGAAAGCACTCGAATTATCAATCATCAACGCACCATATTTTGTGATTGTCTCGGCAAACTCCTTCGAAGTAGAGGCTCCTGCCGACGTAAGGGCGATATCCACATCCTTGAAATCGTCGTTGTGCTGCAACAGCTTAACCTCATACTCCTTGCCTCGGCACAGGTATTTTGTTCCCGCCGAACGAGCCGAGCCAAACAATACAAGCTCGTCAAAGTGAAACTCCTCCCTCTCGTTGAGAATGGTCAGAAACTCCTGACCTACGGCACCACTTGCACCGACAATAGCAATCTTCATATAATCTGAAATTAACCTCTGTTACTAATTAAAAAACTCGTCATCAACAACCTGCTGTGTAGCGAGTGAATCGGGAGCAATAGCCTTCGGGCAGTCGTAGGGCTCCCAGCCCTCGGGACGTGCAAAGCGGGCCTCGCGACTCATACCCAGCGATGGGTCATCATAGACCTTTGTAAGGAACTCGCCGACTATAGGCAATGCCAGCACACTACCCTCACCCTGCGATGATGGGTGTACCGACTGATCCTCACCGCCAACCCAGGCACCCGACACCAAAGCGGGGGTGACACACATAAACCACGCATCACGGTTTTCGTTTGAGGTACCTGTCTTACCGCCTATCTCCATATTGCTCATATTGTACTGCCATACAAGACGGCCACCCGTACCCGCAGTGATAACTCTCTCCAACATCGTCAGCATAGTGTATGCCGTATGCTTATTGACGGCATCCTGCGACTGCGGGATGAAGGTCGAGATGAGGTTACCTTGTCTGTCCTCGATACGCGTAACAAAAATCGGATCAATATGCACACCCTCGTTTACGAAAGTTGAGTAGGCACTTACCAGCTCATACACATTCGACTCAAAAGCACCCAGACAAAGTGCATAGGCGGGATAGATATAGCTCTTGATACCCATATTATGGAGGAAGTCGGCCACAGTTTCGGGCTGCTTGGCCTGCTTCATAATCCATGCCGAATAGTTGTTTCGCGAATTGGCCAGACCCCAATACAAAGGGTGCAACACGCCATCGTACTCAATATTTCCGGCCTCCTTGGGTGACCATATACCGGCCGGTGTCTCAATCGAAACGGGCAGGTTGGGGGCCATAGTGCAAGGCGTAAGACCCAGCTGGTCGATAGCGAAGGTATAGATGAAAGGCTTGGCCGTAGAGCCTGTCTGACGTTTGCCCTGCTTTGCCATATCGTACTTGAAATAGCGGAAGTTAGGACCACCGACATAGGCTTTGACATGTCCCGAACGCGGATCCATAGCCACCAGCGAAGCTCGCATAATACGCTTGTGATGAAGTATAGAGTCACGCGGTGTCATCACGGTATCCACCTCGCCCTTGAATGTGAAGATTCGCATCTTGCACTTCTCCTCAAACGATGCGTAAATCTCCTTCTCCGATTTGCCGTCACGCTTCATCTCGCGATAGCGGTCGGAGTTCTTCATCGCACGCTTGATGATAGCCTCTCTGTCGGCCGGCTCCAGATCCTGGAACAGCACTCCCGTAGCCTTTACCTGTCGGTCCATACGGGGCTGGATGACTGTCTCCAACTGCTTCTGCACGGCCTCCTCGGCATAACGCTGCATGGCGGGGCTGATTGTGGTGTAGATACGCAAACCATCGCGATAGATGTTATATGGCGTACCATCGGCCTTCGTATTCTTATGACACCAGCCATAGATTGGGTTCTCGTCATACTCCTTAACTGCCTGCTCGTAGTCCCAGTCGGTCAGGAACTGACGACGCGTGGGTCGCTGGGCATTCATTGTCTGACGCAGCATCTCGCGGAAGTAGGTCGCCTCACCGCTGTTGTGGGTAATAGGTCGGTACGAGAGTGATATGGGCAGAGCAGAGAGAGAGTCACATAACTCGCGACTGATAGCTCCTGCACTACGCATACGACTAAGCACCAGATTGCGTCGCTTCAAGGCATTTTCGGGATTCAGCACCGGCGAGTAGCGTGTCGGGGCATTCACAACGCCCACCAGAACAGCCGCCTCCTGAATATTCAGCTCACTCGGCGTCTTGCCAAAGAATGTAGCCGCTGCCGACTTGATACCATAGGCATTTGAACCGTAACCCACAGTATTGAGGTACATTGCGGCAATCTCCTCCTTCGTGTAGTTGTGTTCCAGCTTCAAAGCTGTAATCCACTCCTTGAACTTCGACTGCACCAGCTTCACCGTACGCGAAATCTTGCCTCGGTTACGGACCGTATCGCGAGGGAAGAGGTTTTTGGCAAGCTGCTGTGTGATGGTACTACCACCACCCTGCGATGAGTTTTGCATCAGAATAGTCTTGACACCCACACGGAACAACGATGGGATATCGATACCGGAGTGGCTGCGAAAACGGACATCCTCGGTTGAGATAAGAGCTGCCACAACGGGTGGAACGACGTGTGAGTCAAGAGTGATATGGGCGGTAGAGTCCTCCGGAAAAAGATCCTCATACTGCACATAGGAACGGTTCTCCACAAAGAAAGTTCCTATGACGTGGCCATTGTCGCCATATATCTCGGTAGCGAGGTTGCTCTTCGGATTCTCCAGCTCCTCAAACGAGGGCATACGGCCAAAGATTCCCAACGCCGCCAGCGTCAGCATCAAAAACAGCAATACGACAGGTGTGAAGGCCACCAGCCACATCACACTGATTATATTCTTCTCCTTCTTAAAAAACTCTTTTACATTCATCACGCAAAGTGCTAATATTCCAAAATGCAAAGTTATAAATTTTTCGCATATATACTTAAAAGTATATATCAAATAGTTTCAGTCAGCGGCAATATCGCCCCAACCCACACTGAATAACGTATAAAAAATGGGAAAGATTGTTTAGAACGGCAAAGCCATACCTGCCGATATATACATACTACCCTCGCTGGGGCGATAGACCGACAGTGTAAAGGCCATAGTCGCAGCAGCAGGGCTACCCAGCAGATTTATATCAAAGGTCAAATCGCCGCCTACCGAGTTTATGCGATGCCACTCACGACGCACATGGCCATTCGATGCAAACAGCTGGCGTTCAAACTGTGCCACATCGGCACCCAGATTAAGACGGATACGCTTGAAGTAGATGACACCACTCCAGCCTCCGTCGGGATAGCACAGAGGGAACTGGTAGTTCAGCGATGCCGCCATATAATGACGATTTTCGATTTGAGAAGAGTCAAAACCGCGTGGCAGCAGACGGCTTGAATTGAATGTCAGAGCCGAGAGGGCATCCCTACTCTTGAAGCCTCCGATAGAGTGCTGATAGGCCATAGCCAGCGTCAGGCTGTTATGCTTGGCAAAGCCCGGCGTATAGACCTTGGCATAAAGGGCCAGCAAATCGCTGAAACTTCCATTCGCTGGATTCATCGCATAGCCTGCCGAAGCCAACACACCCCAGGGCGGAGCAAAATCACGGTGTGCCGCACGCACTAAATCCTGATACCCCAACGAGAATGAGGTCAGGTGCAGACCTTCGTTGTAACCTATGGTCGCAATATTGCTTATTCCGTCGGCATCGATACTCCAATTACCCGTATTTGCCACCAGACCGTTTGAGTAGTTCCACCCGGCCGTAGCGACCAGGTAGCGGGTGTGATAGCCTCGCTGGAACATAAGCGGAAGTTGCACATCAACACCAAACGAGTAGTACTTTCCGACAGAGGGCGCTTCGGGGAACTCAATCTTATGCGTCTCGGGGTTATAGACATATACGGGATACATATTCTGACGGCCTCCATACGAGGCATTCAGACTGATTGTGGGGCCCAGACCATAGTATCGCAACTTGGCACGCAGGATGTTCCCCTGACGGCTGCTATATCCGTAGCTGAAAAAGCCCTGCATCGACGAAAGCAGGTTCTGCGTCATAACGGTAGCACCAAAATTAAAGCTTATAGCACTATCCTCACTCAACGCAAACGGGTCGTATGAAAGAGGTGCCCAGCTATGGAAATTAAACAGAGTCAAGCCCTTGCGATAGCGTTTCTCTTTGCGAGGGACACTCTTTACAATGCTATCCGACGGTACGATACTTACCGAGTCGAGATTTATCACATTCCACTTTGTGCGTGGCGGGTTTACCACGTTGCGAGGCAGACGCGAATACTCCACCTCACGCCATAGTTTATCCTCACGCTGCATCGCAGGGTGATAGCCCAGCGAGTCGTAGGTCGTCATCACAACCTCGCCACCGGCAGCAGGTGCAGCATCAAACGAGCCATACGACGACTCGGTAAGCTGATACTCCTTGCCCGACGCGATATCGAAGCAGTGTATCTCGTCCTTGCCCGATGCGATAGAGCCATAATAGAGTTTGCCGTTGCGGGCACGCAACTCACTCAACGTAACATAAGCAGGAGTGGTTACCTTCTCCACATTGCCCTCGCTATCGATACCGGCAATCCACATTCCCTCATCGCCCGTAACGATGCAGTAGAGTCTGCGTGAAAGGTTATCCCACGCCAGCGAGTGAATCTCCTCACCAAATGGGAACTCTATCGGCTCGCCGTCACCTGTTGAGTGCTGTATTGTATATGTGCCATTAGCCTCATACTCCACCCACGACATATTACCTCGGTCATCGAACGTAGGATACAATACATTGCGGTGCATATTCACCGTACGCGGACGCAACTCACTCATATCCATATAGCATAGGGTAGATACCACCTTCTCGGCAAACATCGTACTACGGCGGTACTCTGTCCACCACAGACGATTGCTGGCAGCATCATATACAGGACGCGTAGAGACATCGCCCACAAAACTCAAAGTCTGCTCAATACCCGTCGCAGGGTCCAGACGCACAAAGCGTGCAGGGGTATCCAGATCACTCTTCAACGATACAACACCGCCATCAACCCACAACGGGTGAGAGTAGGTGGTGTAGCTCGTAAATTGCGGTGCGGCAACCATTCGGCTGCTATTTTCGGGTAATGGCTCACGATGCCAGAAATCAGACAACGACTGGAATGTATTCCTAAACAGCTGGTTACTCGAGAAACCAAACAGACGCTTCATTCGCCAAGCTTCCGATATAATCATCCACGGCTTACGCGGGCCATAGGCTGCCATATCGTTTGCCATAACCCTGCCCGTAACCTCGTTGCCATAAGCGACCATCTGATAACCGAATTTATAGTGATCGGGGATGAAATCACGGTATGAGCCACAGAAAAACTTATCGGGATTCTTATACTTGCCGACAATATCGCCCATAGCACGGAACTCCAATGTAAAACGCGGCTGCAAGGCACGGCCAAAAGACGACACCTGCGTCTCGAACATCGTGGCATCACCCTCCATCATCCACAGCGGCATAAAGACCAGACCAATGGTAGAACTCTGCTGGCCAATGATATAGCTCAACACCTTAACCACACCCACATTGAGGTTGTTATACTGCACGGCGTGGCGATATTCGTGTGCCGAGAGTTGTTTCAGCCACGGCATAGAGTAACCATCAAGCGACGGCGAGGAGAGGAACTCCACACGCTTCGGCAGCCACATCACAAGACCGTTGGAACGCATATTTTCGGGATGCACAACGAATGGCAGGTCGAGTGGCGGCAGCTTAAAGCCATATCCGATATAAGGTTTCAGTACCTCGTTGAAATAGAGTGTTGTACGGCCTATGCGTTCGGCGTGCATAGGGTATATAACCGTAGATTTCTCGGTAGTGGCCTTCATCCACTTGAAGCCGACAGGGTCTGCTCCCCAGCTATAATACTGGGCAGTAGCACGCTGCGTTGCAAAGAGCAACAGCATCAACAGCACTATATGTCGGATGATACCCTTCACCTGATTTGAAAAATTAATTTCCCGCCTTCTTACACTTATATCCGGCCGCCACCAACAGCTCCACAACACGGTCACGATGGTCGCCCTGAACAATTATCTCGCCATCCTTGGCCGAGCCACCCACTCCACATCGGCTTTTCAGCATACGACCCAGCTCCACAAGGTCGGACTCCTGTCCGACAAAGCCCTTGACCAGTGTCACCACCTTGCCGCCTCGCTGCTTGCGGTCGAGCCACACTCGCAGATTCTGTTGCTGCGGGGGCAGGGTCTGCTGCTCCGGCTCCTCGGCGGTATTATACTCAAAGTCGGGGTTGGTGGAATAGACCATTCCCAGACGCTGTTTCCAATCGTTCATATCTAATATTTATTATCTCTGTTGCCCTTTTATCGCTTTCCGATTGCAAAAGTAACTAATTTCTGGTCGGAATGGTTAGAAAATAGAGCTGTATATTTGGTGCAAATTTACTATTTTATTATTTTTACGACAAATATGGGACGAGTATCACGACAAAAATATCGTTACAATGCCTATCGCGACAACTGCATTGTGGGCGAGAAGTCTCTGCCTCAGTCGATTGACGACGGGCGAGAGCAGGTAAATGTATTTGTAGAGGGTTACGAGGATGTGGCCTTCTGGCGTGGTATTTTCGACCATTTCGACAATCCATATCTGCGTTTTGAGATTTCGGTACCCAATCGCGAGGACCTGCCCAAGGGTAAGAAGGTTTTGATGGGAATGATTCCCACATCGAACAAGAATCTGCTGCTATGTGTCGATTCCGACTTCGACTATCTCTTTGGCGACCGCACCGAGCAGTCGGCACAGATAAATCAGGCGGAGTATATGTTCCACACCTATACCTACGCAACGGAGAACTACCTGTGCTATGCCCCGTCGCTGCACAATGTCTGCGTCAAGGCGACAAAAAACGACAGCCACATATTTGATTTCGTGCAGTTTATGGCCGACTACTCGCGTGCGATATATCCTGCGTTTCTGTGGTATGCCTACTCGGCACAACTCTCATCGGAGAACATCTTTACGCTGGTTGATTTCAAAAATACGGTGCGACTCGGTTACCTGGAGCTTGACAACAACGGAGCAGACACCATAGCGTGGCTATGCCGCAATGTGCAGCGTAGAGTCAGCCGACTGGAGAGTGAGTATCCCGATATGATTGACGAGCTGGACTCTTTTGCCGACTATCTGCTGGAAAAGGGTGTAACGCCCGACACGACATATCTTTATATGCACGGCCATACGCTGATGGATAATGTGGTGATGATACTTCTCAACACCATATGCGACAAATTGCGACAGATGTCGGTTGCGAAGATAAACTCGTCGGAGAAGAAGGGTCTGCCACTGCGAAACGAGATGAGCAACTACATGAATTCGTTGCGTTCGATAAGGGATGTGTTGCTCGATAACGAAAACTACACTGCCTGCCCGCTATACAAGCGTCTGCGTGAGGATATTCAGAGTTATATCGACCGCACCATTGCCGGCATTCTCGCCCGCAAGGAGCTTTCGGTTAAGAGATAGGACTGCGGCTCGGCCATATACAAAAAAAGAGGGTAAGCTACTCATATCGCACCGCTACAACCACATACCCTTGCTTGCTTCCACACCTGGGGGATTTTGTAGGAGCTGGTCGTATAAGACTTACCCGGGCACAAAGGTAGAAAAATTTTCATTATCCACAAAAAGTGCCGCGAAAAAATAACAAAAACATCCTAACACGATAACTTTTTTGCGTTTTGGCGTGCAAATAGTATCTTTGCGGATAAATTGATTTTGACGATGAAGAAGTTTTTTACATTCACTTTTCTTACGCTTATAGTTCTGGGTGCAATGGCCGCATTTTTCGGCTATAAAGCATTCAAAGGCAGTGCTGTCGATGAAAAACACAGCCTCTACATCTATCCCGACTGCACCTATGAGCAGCTGGCCGACTCGGTAAAGACCCACAGCCGTCACAACTGGGCATTTGACCTCTACGCCAAGCGTCTTGACCTGGAAAATAAAATCAAGCCGGGACATTACGTTATGGAGGAGGGTATGAACATCATTGAGCTTGTCCGTATGCTAAAAATAGGCGTGCAGACACCCGTAAATGTGACGATAAACAACGTCAAGACCCCGCAGATGCTTGCCGGCAAGCTCTCGCGACAGATTATGGCCGACTCGGCAGCCATCGCAAAGGTCATCACCGATGAGGCTCTGGCTAAAAAGCTGGGATTCTCGTCGCCACTGACGATGTTCTCGATGTTTATTCCCAACACCTATGAGTTCTACTGGACGGTAACACCGGAGGATTTCGTGGAACGTATGCGAAAGGAGTATAAGCGTTTCTGGTCGGAGAGTCGCGATGCGAAGCGTAAGCGTAGCGGACTTAGTCGTACGGAGGTTATGACTCTGGCATCAATCGTCTATGAGGAGACGCGTAAGGTGGACGAGATGCCTCGCATTGCGGGAGTCTATCTCAACCGCATAAAACAGGGCATTCCCTTGCAGGCAGACCCGACGATTAAGTATGCCTTGCAGGATTTCGGCCTGCGTCGCATATTGTATCGCCACCTGAAATACCCCTCGCCATACAACACATACATCAACCGAGGACTCCCGCCCTCGCCTATATGTATGCCGAGCATCGATGCGATTGATGCGGTGCTTAACTTCGAGAAGCACGACTACATATTCTTCTGTGCCCGCCCAACCTTTGACGGCTATCACAACTTCGCCCGCACACTGAAAGAGCATAACGCCAATGCTCGGGCATATCAGGCGGAGCTGAACAAACGAAAGATAAAGTAAGAGATAAAAAAATCCTGCTCCGACGTGAGCAGGATTTTTCATTTATCACTATACTTGTTATTTGTTATACGCTTCAACGCCTCGCTGCAAGAAGTCGATAAAGGCCTCAACATCGAGGTCGTAGCCTCTCGGCTCGATAAGTGGCTCGCCATCACGACCCTGCAACACATAGTAGGGCTGTGCATTCACGCCATAGGTCTTCAACGCATAATATGAGTTTATCTTGCCCAATGTCTTCAACACCTTGCCGGCATCGGTTGTAACCCAATCCTCCTCGGCGACCTTCAACTTATCGTCGGCATACAGAGCCACGATAACATACTCCTTACGCAGGATATCCAGCACTCTCTCGTCAGACCACACTCTTGACTCCATCTCGCGGCAATTCACACAGCCATGACCTGTAAAATCGACGAACAGCGGTTTACCAACCTCGGCAGCATAAGCCTCGGCCTCCTCCAAATCGAAGAAGCCCTCCAAGCCGTGCGGCAACTCCAGCACATCGCCATACTTCACGCCCTGTTTGGGAGTATTCTCGCTGACAGTGGCCGAGCCTGCACCCACAACGAAGTCCTGCGACTGGATAGGAGGCAGATAGCCCGACAAAGCGTTCAACGGAGCTCCCCACATACCGGGAATCATATATACGACAAACGAGAATGTGATGATAGCCAGCACCAGACGACCTACCGACAGGTATGGCATATCACTATCGTGCTTGAACTTCAACTTACCCAGCAGATATAGGCCCATCAACGAGAAGATAGCAATCCAAAGAGCCAGATAGACCTCTCTGTCGAGCAAACCCCAGTGATATGTCTGGTCGGCAACACTCAAAAACTTCAAACCCAAAGCCAGCTCGACGAAGCCCAGAACAACCTTCACTGAGTTGAGCCAGCCGCCACTCTTGGGCAACTGCTTCAACCACGATGGGAACAGGGCAAAGAGTGTGAAAGGCAGTGCAAAGACCACCGAGAATGCCAGCATCGTCAAGATAGGAGCCCAGAACTCACCCGAAGTAGATTGGATAAGTGCCGAGCCGATAATCGGGCCGGTGCAAGAGAATGATACGAGCACCAGCGTAAGAGCCATAAAGAATATACCTGTAAGGCCACCCTTATCGGCCTTTGCATCGCTGTCATTAACCAGTTTCTCGGGCAACACAATCTCGAAAGCACCGAAGAACGATGCCGCAAAGACCATAAACACTGCAAAGAAGATAAGGTTTGGCAACCAGTGTGTTGCAATCCAGTTGAAGATATCGGCTGTTACTGCATCGCCACCAATCAACCATGTGAGGAAAATAATCACACCGATAGGCAATGTGTAGAGCAGAACGATAAACAGTCCATACATCAACGCACGGAAACGACCGCGTGCCACACTACCCGATCCCTTCAGGAAGAATGATACGGTCATAGGAATCATCGGGAAGACGCAAGGTGTAAGCAACGCCACCAAAGCCCAACCCACAGCGGCAAAGATAAGACTCCACAACGACTTGCCACCCTTGTCGGCACTCTGAACAGACTCCACCGCAACATCAGGACTCTCCTCCGCAGCAGTGGCCGCAGCGTCAGCATTGCCGACCTTGATTGTAAAATCGTTGCTGCCCGTAGTGCAGTTCTGGTCGTTACAAGCCATCCAATCAACCGTAACGGCTATCTCGGCACCCGACGACTTAACCTCCTGCGAGAACGTAACAGGTGTAGCATAGTAACCAATCTCCATATCGAAGATTGAGTTATACTCGCGTGTCGATTCCTTATCGACAGTTACATCTCCGACCAACTGATACGCTGACGAAGGCTCAAAGACAAAGGTTGTAGCCATAGGACCACCCTCATAGGGGCCCAGGTCGTAGAGATGCCAACCCATATCGGGCTCGGCCTTAAACTCCACACGATAGACATCATCGCCCAACGCCTCAACTGATGTTGTCCAATGTACGGGGTCAGTGGGCTGTGCATACGACACGACAGCCGCCACCATAGCGACAAGTGTCAATAATACTCTCTTTGCGATATTCATAATATCTCGTTTTAATTGTTAATATTCAAAGCAATACACTCCAAGCAACAAAAATAGTGTAAAATTGGTTTTTATGCAACGATATAAGACAAAAAGAGTTTTTATGCATCAAAATTACAACAAAAAAAAGGCGTTGCACCACACAGGATACAACGCCTTAAAAATATCAATAAAGATGATTAGTCGCCAATCTCACCCTCCTCGTCTTCCCAGGGCACATACTTCATATCATCGGTAGTCAGAGCCTTAACCTGCTCCTCAGAAAGGAATGCCGCGTCACCATTGGTGAACACCATATCCTCATAGCGGTTCAAAGTGAGCTGATATGAAGCATAATCGCGGTCGCCACCCGTGTAGTCCGACTGCTTTGAATAGATGCCGTAGAAAGCGGTGATAGTCGCCTCCTCCTCATCCTTACACAAAGGACGATTTGCAAAGCGAGAGTAGCCGCTTGTGCGAACTACATAGACACCATCCTGAGAGCCTTGCATACCTGCATCACCAGCCTTCTGCGAGAGCAAATCGTCACGATAGGTAAACAATACCGAGCCATAGAGGCTACGACCTGTTGCATACTCCTCGCCATCGGCTGTATAGTCGGTCTCGCGGAATGCCCAGCGATACCAGGGCTTGCTAACGGTAGGACGGGGGTCGGTGTACATCCACGAAGGATACATATTGTCGTAAGAGCCATTCTTGATAGCGGGAGCAGTCTTACCCTCGTGATTAGCCACACCTGCATAGTGGCACTTCAAGCCCTCGAAACGCATCAGACGTCCGAAGAACTGCTCGCGTGCGGCACCTGCAAGAGCACTCTTGTAGTTATCCTTCGTAATTGTGATGACATCAACCTCTTCGGGGCTAACCTTCCACTTCTCATAGCTACCCACGCGAATCTCGGCTGGGCCACCAGGGAAAACATACTTGTCAATCAAATCCTGAATGTCGAGGTTTGAATTTGCGTAGAACTTATGCTCGCCAGCCTTGTTGTATGACTCACTCGGAGCACCGCCAATGCTCAACATCATACGGTAGTTGCCGATATACAAGCCCTGCAAACGCACATATACCCATGTTCCATAGGGATAACGCACGCCGACATTGTTATTGAGTTTCATCTCGATACCGGCCGTCTGGTCCTGAATATGCAGAGTCTTGTAGATGTTACCCTGCTCATCGTCAGACATAACCTTACCCTTGATGTAGATGTCGTCCTCGATATATACATACTTAGTTGTACTCCAAGAGTCATTATTCTCACCCGTTCCACTCAAACTGCCGTGCTCGTCGATAAACATCTTCTTCAACTCGGCGATAGTGATATGCTGGGCAGAGGGGAAGCGTGCCTCAAACGAGCTATCGTCATAGGTAACTCTCTCGGGCACAGACTCAAAATCCTCGTAGCAGCCCACTGCCACAAAGCAGACTGCCAATATTGCTAATATTTTATTCAGTTTCATATACTCTCTTGTGTTTTAAGATTAGAAGCGGAAGTAAACATTCAAATAATATGTCGTGCCGAGCATATAGAAATACTTCGAGTCGAAACGGCTATATGTCGTCATACTATCCTTTGTTGTGTACTGGTTATCGGGACCCATAACGATAGTCTTGTCGGTAACCTTGTTAAGACGCATCTGCTCGTAACCGCCTGTCTTGATATCCTGATTGTTCAGCAGGTTCTTCATTTCGAGGCTGAAGCCCAACTGATACTTATACTTGATGTACCAGGTCTTGCCAATGCTTGCCGAGAGAGTGAAGGCATTGCCCAAATCCTCCTGACGACGGATAGCATCAATCTTCGACACTACCTCTGCCTTCTGGCGGCCTGTTTCAAGATTCTGGAAGTCGTATGCCGACATAATCTTTCGGGCAAGGTAGTCGGTACGATACATCGGGTTCATCGAGAGATACAACTTATCGTAGTAGTTCACGTTGGCATTGATAAACCAGTTGCTGCCGCTACGGAACGACAAACCGGCATTCACAGCCATCTGCGGCGTGCTCTCAATCTTCATACCCTTCCAATTGACCTTACTGTTCACAACATCCGAAGCCGAATTGTCAATCATCTGTGTAAATTCAGGGTTAGATGTGTACTCATAGTCACCATAGCTTACAGCACCCAGGAACGAAAGACCCCAAGCGATAGGTACATTGACACCAAGCTCAACACCCATATAACGCTTGTCGATACCACTCATAGCGAAGTTGGTAAATGAATTCTGCGTATCGTCGTAGAACGAGATAACCTTCGACTGGTCGTTAATCTTGGTGTAGTAAGCCGACAGACGAGCCTTCATCCAGGGGGCATTGAGGTTATAAGAGATATCGGCACCCCATACCAACTCCGGCTTCAAGCCCGGAGTGAGCTGGTTACGCGTACGTGCCGACACAAACGCATCGCGGAAGAGTGTCGGGTTCTGCATAATGGTAGCCGAAGCCTCCAACGAGTGAGCACCGCTGAACTGATACTTCATATTGAGCTTACCCTTATAAGTGAGCTGCTTAACCTTCTCTGAGTCGCCGAATGAAGTCTTTGCGATATTCACAACGCCATTCTCGTCGGTAGCGGCAACGGTTGAGAACAGACCCTTCTCCCAAAGGCCCTGACGCCACAGCTGTGAGAAACCTATCTCTCCGCCGATATTCGCCGAGAAACCACCAAACTGCATATTATACATAGCCCAAAGCTGACCCTGACGAACGTGTGCATAGTAGTCGTAGTTATATTTGCCACCCTCCTTCACAGCCTCGGCCTTGCCGTGCTCACGGTAGTATGCCATATTGTTCTGATAAGCGATTGCGTTAGCACCGAAATCGCGTTCTGCGAACTTATCAACATCGAGCCAATAGTCACCACCCAACAGATCCTTAACCTCGCTGTAATACTCGGTGCGGTTGATGCGGAGGCGTACACCACCCATCAACTCCGAGCCATTGCGGAAGAGGTGATTTACCTGTGCCACGAAGTTATAGTCCAGCTGGTCGGTATGACGTTCCTCAACCATAGCAGCAGCACGACGACCGCCATAGGCGTTGTCGTAAGGCTGTGCCTTGTTGGTCTGAATAAGACCATCCCAGTCCATACGGCCGTCCCAATACATTGCAGCCTGCTTATACTGCTCCTTCAATGTAGCGATATCTGTCTCTGTATATGAGCCCGGAGCCATATTATTTACTGCCATATGGCGACCCAGCTTATTGCCGTAGTATGAAGGTAACTTACGGTAGTAGTCGGGACGAGGATCCTCACCACGCCACCAAGTGAGTGCCGAGTAACCGTTCTTACCGAAACGCAACGATGTTGCAGCGGTCAGAGAGGTATTCTCGGTAATCTGCCACTTGTAGTTGAGCATAGCGATAGGCTCGTGCATATCTCTTACGCGTGAGTTACGCAAATCGTCCATCTGATAACCTACATTGGGGTTATAGTAGTTGTTGCCAAACAAATCATACGCCTCCTGTGTAGAAGCCTGCTGTGCACCACGCTTGGTGGGCGAGCCCATAACGGTAAGACCGAGCTGATGACCCGAATCCCACTTCTTCTCTACCGATGCGAAGTATGCGAAGGCGTTATAATATACACCATCCACATAACCGTTACCACCCTGACGCGTAGAGAGAGAGAAGCCATACGACCAGCCGCTATCCAAAGCACCCGAAGCATACGACAGCATCACGCGGAAACGATAGAGCTGTGTAGCATTCACAACACTTGCACGGAAGCCCTTACGCATATGCGAAGCACGGGCATTGATATTGGTTGTACCACCAATATTACCCACGCCCACATCCGAAGCCTGCAAGCCCGATGTGCTCTCCTGATTACGCGTAGCATCGTTCAAGCCACTCCACAACGACCACGGGCCATAGCCTGTGATAGCATCGTTGAAGCGGATACCATTCAGATAGATATCCTGATAAGGCGAGTCATAACCACGCACATTGAAACGCATCTCGCTGAAACGATACGAAGCGATGTTGTTGAACACATCCTTCGATGCTGACAACGACGAGGGCAGAGAGCCTGTATCGCCCGCAGATTCCGCATCGGTATCAAACTCTGCAAATACAGAGTCATCAACCGAGCCCATCAGCTGTGGCACGATAGCCACCTCGTGCAAATCCTTCATCGTGCCATAGATACGCACGTGAATCTGCGAGGTCTCAAACTCCGGAGCCTCAAAACTCAATGTGTACTCGCCCGATGGGAGGTTCTCGAAGCGGAACTCTCCACTATCGGTTGTCGTAGTCTCATATTGTGTTCCATCGACCACAACCTTAACACCACCGACAGCCTCACGACCCTCGCGTGAGACCACCACACCCTTAACACCCGTTGTCTGTGCATACAGCGCCACAGAGAAGAGTGCAAGAGCTACTGTTAGTAATAATTTCTTCATATAGGTAAGTTTGTAATTTATTTTCCGATGTAGATATATACGGGCAAGTGGTCGCTGAATCCGTTCTGGAAGTTATTTCCCACGAAGGTACGCAACGGATAACCCTTATACTGGCCCTCCTGCTGAATCAGATAGGGGCGTGAGAAGATATTACCATAGAACTTCGACTTCTTCGCCTTCTGCAACTTCAACTCTCCCGTAGAGCCTGTTACCAGATTCTCCGTAACGCAGATGTTGTCAAACAGGTTCCACGAGTCCTGATATGCCAGAGTACCCAGACCGGCACGCAACATAGCATTGAACGGGTTGAAGAAGTCACCACTCTCCAACTCCTTTACCTTGCCCTTGGCACCCATAGTCTTTACGATGCTGTCATCTGTTGCATCATCGTTGAAGTCGCCCATAACGACAACCTTCGTTGCGGGATTCTGTGCAATGAGTGAATCCTTGATACCCTTAATCTGACGGGCACACGCCTCACGCAGGTAAGCCGAAGCATACTGTCCGCCACGGCGTGATGGCCAGTGCGACACGAGGAAGTAGAAAGGCTCACCCTCGATAGTACCCCACATAACAACCAGGTCACGTGTACGAAGTTTAGGATTCTCGGGGCAGATAAGCTTGATATTGTCCGAGCCCTCCAACTTAAATACGTCGGCACGATAGAGGAACGCCACATCCACACCGCGGGCATCGGGTGAGTCATAGTGGCAGATGCGATACTTCGCAGGAGCCAGCTTGGGCTGTGCTACTACATCCTCCAGCACCAGACGATTCTCAATCTCCGATACGCCGATAACGATGGGATACTCCTTCTGAATAGCAGCGATGTCGAACAATACTCGTTCGATATTCTTCATCTTGCAGTCATACTTGTACTGATTCCACTGCTTCTCGCCATCGGGCAGGAACTCCTCATCGTGTGTGTCGGGGTCATCATACAGATCGAAGAGGTTTTCGAGGTTGTAGAATGCCACAGTGTAAGGCTTCTGTGCGACAGCAACCGTCGCCACAAAAGCCAAAACCAAAAGCAAAATAGTCTTTTTCATCTTCTTATTGTTTTTATATATTTTTCTTCTAAAATTCAACTCATTACATCACTCACCGAGGATTAGAACCACTGCCCGCGGTCGCACTGATCCTCCACCTCCTCCTCGATCTCGTCGGGGAGCATAGTGAAGAAGTCGAAGCCCGTGATGCGTTCCAGCTCATTGACGCTGACGAAATATTCATCCAGCAGCGTTGTGTTATCGCCCGAATTATGGTGCTGGATAAATACTCCTACGGCACGCAGATCCGAGGCATTGGTAATCTCCGAGATGGCCTTTTTCGTATTGCCCTTCTTGGTTCGCAACATAAGCTTGTAGTAATGTGTCGGGATAGGACAGGCCTGACCCGCATTATCGTTTGTGGTGGCATCAATCGACGAGTGACGCACGCCTCCGAAGTATGCACCCGTAACCACATAGAGCGTATCGGCACACACCTCACCTCGCACCTTGCCTTCCAGACTGCCCCACAGCTTTTGATTAAATTTGCTCTGCTGCGGAGTCATATTGGTCCAGTAGAAGGTCTGGTCCATCATCTCCTGCGAACATTTTCTGTCGGCAGCGGCTATCTGATGACCGCGGTCGTACCAGCCTTTATATGACCTGCTCAATGCCGGCTGATATTGTGTGGGTATAGTAGGCTCGGCGATGAAATCATCCTGACGTGACGCATTGCCGGTTGTATAGAATGAGTGCAGCGGATAGGCCACCCACAGCGAAGCCTTCTTCGTGCGGTCGAAGCAGATGGTATAGTTACGCACATTGCTCTTGCTACCCACCTTATCGACCGTATAATAGCGATAATCGACATTCTCCCGCACGCTGCATCGCGGCAGCTCGGCCCACTCCTTTTCGAGTGCCACCGTGGGGTCTGCCGAGAGCTGCGAGAGCAGCAACACATAGTTATCGCCATTGCCGAAGTTTACAAAAATCTCGGCCTGGCGTGTGTTATATGTATAATTCTCATTAACATAGAGGAATATCGCCTTGGTGCTTTCGCCCTCGTCGAATGTACCCTCCATGAATATCTGTCCGGCTGACAGGCGACACCAGTCATCGCCCGACAATATTCTTACGGTATATTTCATACCCTGTCGTGCCGTAAGCACCACAGCGCAGTTCGTCGTCGTACCCGACAGGTCATTCATAGACAATGTTGCCGACGTGGCTACATCCCCCTCCTTATCGTCGCACGCTACGAAGCCCGTAATAGCGACCAGCAGAATTATGATATGTCTGAAAAAGTTTACGATTAATCGCATCGGTTTCGTTTGTAAAAATCAATAAAGAAAAAAATCCACCTCGGCAGACCAACGCCTGCCGAGGGGAATAAGATCATATCAAATCAATTAGTCTACATAAGTAACCTTAATCGCAGCAATGTATGCACGGTGGTTCTTATCTGTACCGGTAGTAGTGAACTTAACCTCTGTTGCCTCACCTGTCCAAGTACGAACAGCACCCTCAGCAGAGAACTTACCACAATCAGGAGCCATGTAATAATGATTCTGAGCAAATGTAATTTCCATTGACTT
>JAFNXQ010000080.1 GCA_017383445.1 Alistipes sp. | reverse complement strand
GATGCCAGAAGTGATTTCAGACGTCGCTGGGTCATCGCCAGTCCGTTTGTTACGATTCCCCACGGAAAGCCCCTCTTGTATATCGCACGGCCACACTCCTCAAGGTCGGCACGCATCAGTGGCTCGCCACCGGTTATGACGACAAATACCTTGTTGGGATTGGTGTTTGCTGCGATGTTGTCCAATACCCGCAGAAAGTCCTCCTTGGGCATGTCGGGTTGCGTAGCTTCTGTTTTGCAGTCGCTGCCGCAGTGGCGACAGTTGAGATTGCAACGCAGCGTACACTCCCAGAACAGCTGGCGCAGCGGGTGCTCCTTGATGCGTTGCTTCTCGTTTAATCTCCACGCCTCCAACGCTAACCTGCGACGCAGCGACAAAGGAAATTTATTCATTGTCGGCAGATTTCTTGGTCAGTTTGAAGTTAACCACGTAGTTATATACGCCAATATACCATCCATCGGCATCGGTTTTATCCCATAATGGTATCATCTCTTGCAGGTTGACAACCTTTTCCTCGAACTCGCCGCCGTTCTCCTCGCCGTCGATATCGGTTGCGGTCAGAGTTAATAACTTCTTCTCGCAGTGTTTATCTGTGGCGTATTTTCCGCTATCGTCACTATATACGATTTGCGAGTCTAAATCTCCTGTTAATACAGATTTCATCTCTGCCTTGATCTGGATACCCTCAATAGGATTTCCATCCTCGTCGGTAACTACTCCTTCAGCCTTATAATCAGCGGTAGGAGAGCCGTACATAAGAGGATAATCAAGTGGGTCGGTTTTGTCATCACATGCCGAAAAACCAAGCAATGCAATTACTGCAGTGAGCAACCACTGTGTCAGTTGTGATAGTTTGGTTTTCATAGTCGTAGTTGTTTTTATTCGTTTAATAATAGATTGATTTATGTTATTCGTCTGCCTTGTATTCTCTGAGTAGCGAGGCGTTTACGGTATAGACATATACTCCCTCGTACCAATCTCCTGCCTTTGATTTGTCCAATATGGGCTTCATTTCTTGCAAATTGATAACTTTTTCCTCAAACTTTCCGCCATTCTCCTCGCCGTCGATATCGGAAATATGCAGATAAAGTATTGGTTGGTCTTTATACTTTTTAGTGGTGTAAAGACCTTTGCTTGAACTATATACAACCTCGGGTTCTACTGTTTGGTCGATATAAGTCTGTGCCTCTACTTTGATTTGGATGCCTTCAATGGGATTGCCCTCCTCATCGGTGATGTGTCCCTTGGCCTGATAATCGACAGTAGGAGTACCGTACATAGAAGCCATAAATCCCCCGCACGCCGAAAAACCAAGCAATGCAATTACTGCAGTGAGCAACCACTGTGTCAGTTGTGAAAGTTTATTTTTCATAGTCGTAGTTTTTTGTATTTAACAATAGGTTGTATTTATGTTATTCTTCTGCTTTATACTTTTTGAGTAGCGTGGTGTTTACGGTATAGATATATACTCCTTCATACCAACCTTCTGCCTTTGATTTGTCCAATACGGGTCTCAATTCTTGTAGATTAATGGTCTTCTCTTGGAACTCGCCGCCATTCTCCTCGCCGTCGATGTCGGTGAAGGTTAGCGTACCGTTGTATCCATTATACGTCCTCTCCGTCTTTTCTGATACGAATTCTCCATTTGCATCAGTTGTAAGAGTTTGCGTCTTCGGGTCAGAATCCCCATATTCTTGTCTTGCGATAACCACACGTAATCCTGCAATGGGATTGTTCTCTGTATCGGTCACACACCCTTTAACCTGATATTCGGCAATGGGCGTGCCGTACATATCATACTGCTCCTGAAACAGCTCGCAAGATGAGAAGCCGAGCAATGAGATTATTGCCGATAGGATGAGTTGCATCAGATGGGTTAATTTGGCGTTCATAGTTGTAGCATTTTAGGTTGAAAAACGGTTTGATGCAAAAATAAAAAAAACTGCGGAAAAACAAGAATTTTTCGCAGTTTTTTTAATGTCTTATTTGATTTATTTTGCTTGATACGTCTTGATATTTTGCACGATGCAGTCGATAAGGCGTTTTAGTGAAGCCTCGGCTGACCATGCGTTGTGGGGCGAGGCCAGCAGACGATACTTATCCTTTATGCCGTACAGAGGCGACTCACGCAACGGCTCGCGAGAGAATACATCGAGTGCCGCACCGCGAATCTCGCCATTGTCGAGAGCTTCGGCCAAAGCCGTCTCGTCGATGATGCCACCGCGTGCTACATTTATAATAATAGAGGTGGGTTTCATCAGCGAAAACTCCTTGCGGCCAATCAGATTGCGGGTCTTGTCGCTTAACGGGCAGTGGATAGATACGATGTCCGATGTTGCGAGCAGTTCGTTAAGCTCCATTCTGGGGTAGGCCTCCTCGCGACTGACGCCCGATGTTGAATAGTATGCGACCCTGCAACCGAAGGCCTCTGCCAGACGTGCCACCTCACGACCTATGTTGCCCAAACCAATGATTCCCCATTGCTTGCCCCTGATCTGCGATGTGGGGCGGTCGTAGTTGAACATATAATCGGCAGCAGCATAACGGCCCGACTTGAAATATTCGTCGTAATAGACCACCTCACGCAAGAGTGCTATGGCCGAGCCGATGGTGGTCTCGGCAACCGAATAGGTGGAGTAGCCCACAGCGTTTCGGACCTCTACACCGTGTGCTGCGGCAGCCTCCAAATCGACATTGTTCATGCCCGTAGCAGCCACGCAGATAAGACGTAGGTCGGGTAGTGCGGCTATGGTGTCTGCATCTAAAATCGTCTTGTTGACGATGATTATTTCTGCACCTTTTGACCTCTCTAAAATCTGGTTGCGATGGGTGATGTCATAACCTGTGTAGTCGCCCAAAGCCTTGATTGCAGAGATGTCGGCTCCGCCAATTGAATATTCGTCTAAAAATACTATTTTCATATAGTTACGCATTAAATTCTCCAATTAATCCTCGCACCACAACCGATGCACATCCTATGCCGAACAGGGCCGGAATGTAGGATATCGTGCCGGTGTTGGACTTTTTATTTTGCTCTTCACAAAGTATCATTGCTCCCTCACGCACAGGCTCGGGCGAAAAGACCGCCGTAAAACCTTTGCGGATACCTATTTTGTGCAGTCGCTTTCGCAGCATGTGGGCCAGCGGGCAGTGGTGTGTCTTTGCTATGTCGGCAATCTCCATCTTCGTTGGGTCGGTCTTTGCTCCAGCTCCCATTGAGCTTACGAGTGGTATGTTGCGGTCCAAAGCCCCTTTGATAAGTGCTAACTTGGGCGATAGGGTGTCTATCGCATCTACAATGTAGTCAAAACGGTCGGAGTCGAGCAGAGAGTCAGTCTCGTCGTCCTTTATAAAGCGATTTACTACGGTCAACTCAATCTTCGGGTTTATGTCGCGTAGTCGTGCTGCCATAAGGTCGGCCTTATGCTCGCCGATAGTGGAGTGAAGGGCTATAAGCTGGCGGTTGATGTTGCTCTCGGATACGGAGTCGGCATCAGCTATGGTCATACGCCCAACGCCAGCACGAGCAATCATCTCGGCGGCATAAGCTCCTACGCCGCCCAGACCCACTACCAAAACATTGGCCTGTTGCAGCATATTCAGTTTCTCATCGCCCAACAGCAGGGCAGTTCTCTCCAACCAGTCGTGACTCATCGTAGTTATATCTGTTCTCTCTCAAAAATTGTTTTGTAATTCTCGTTTGTGGCTGCCAGCAGCTCATCAGTGGTTACGCCCTTCAATGCGGCAATCTCCTCGTACATCTCTACAATTGTTTGGTCGCTTTCGTCGGTCTCTACAAATATACGATTCAGTGGCACTGCTCGCAAGGCCTCAATGCTCTTTGGTGAGTGGCGGGTGCGATGACCGAACGATAAATAATAGCCTCGTTTTAGTGCCGCTTCTGCCTGCTCTTTTGAGCCTATAAAGCCGTGAAAAATAACGGCTTTCAACGAATACCTCGACAAAAGGTTTAGTGTAGGCTCAAAGGCTTTTACACAGTGCAGAACGACTGGCTTGCCCAACCTTTGGGCAATCTCCAACTGCCGGCAAAACAGCCTCTTCTGCTGCTCTCTATCAACCTCACAGGCGAAGTCTAAACCAATCTCGCCAATGGCCTCCTCTTGGGCGAATAAACCGCACTCGTCAAGGGTGGAAATATCAACCTTCTCGGCATCCCACGGATGAATGCCAAAGGCTCTCGGCTCGGTGTGTTCTCCGCTGAAATGGTGTGTATGTATGTTAATAAATCGCAACATTTGACTACAAATTTATGGAAAAATATGAAAAAACACCGATAATTTGAAATAATACCTTAAATAATGGTAAAAAGTGCGAAAAAAATCGTATCTTCGCGTGCGTTTTTATGTGAACATTGGACAACGAAGAAAAAGACAGAAAAACGAAATACACAAATTACACTTAATTACATCAATTTAATTACAAATTTATGTCGAAAATCATTAAACTAAGGAAAGGTCTCGACATCAATCTGCAAGGTAAGGCGGCAGAGTCGTTGGTAGAAGTGCCAATGGCGGCTGAGTATGCTGTCTCTCCTTTGGATTATGAGGGCGTGACTCCGAAGCTGTTGGTGAAGGTCGGCGATAAGGTAAAGGCAGGTACGCCTCTGTTCTTCGATAAGAACAACACTCGCGTACTCTACACTTCACCTGTCAGCGGTACCGTGTCGGCTGTAAATCGTGGCGAGAAGCGTAAGGTGCTTAACGTAACGGTGGCTGCCGATAAGGAGCAGGTTTCAGAGGAGTTTACAGCTCTTGACCTCAAAAAAGCTACACGCGATGAGGTTATCGAGATGTTGCTCAAATCAGGTTTGTGGACGATGATTATTCAGCGTCCTTATGGCATCGTGGCAAATCCGGCCGATATGCCAAAGGCAGTATTTGTATCTGCGTTCGATTCAGCACCTCTGGCTCCCGATTTCAATTTTGCATTGAAGGGCGAGAAGGCGAATTTGCAGAAGGGTTTCGAGGTATTGGCCAAGTTGGCCGGTAATGCTCCCCACCTCTCTCTGCGTGCTAAATCGGAGGGTGAGATGGCATCGCTTAACGGCGTTGAACTCCACACCTTTGCAGGTAAGCACCCCGTAGGTAACGTGGGTGTTCAGATTCATCATATCGACCCCATTAACAAGGGCGATATCGTATGGACTGTTGCTATTCAGGACGTGGCTGCTATCGGTCGCTTGTTCCTTACAGGCAAGGTTGATTTGCACAAGGTTGTCGCTTTGACAGGTAGTGAGGTTGAGAAGCCTCAGTACTACCGTATCATCAGCGGTGCTCCCGTTGCCTCTATCGTTAAGGGCAACATCAAGGCTCAGAAGGAGGGCGACAAGGTGCGTATCATCTCTGGTAATGTCTTGACCGGTAAGAAGGTTGCAGAGGATGGCTTTATTTCAGCCGCTGCATCGCAGATTACTGTTATCCCCGAGGGCGACAAGTATGAGATGCTGGGCTGGATTGCTCCCCGCTTCGGTAAGTTCTCTACATCACGTTCTTACTTCTCTTGGCTCTGCCCGAAGAAGCAGTATAAGCTCGATACTAACCTCAATGGTGGCCCTCGTGCCTTCGTTGTGACAGGTCTTTTCGAGCAGTACCTGCCTATGGATATCTATCCTATGTATCTCTTCAAGGCGATTATCGCTAACGATATCGACAAGATGGAGAATTTGGGTATCTACGAGATTGTGGAGGAGGATGTTGCTCTTTGCGAGTTTGTCGATCCTTCAAAGACCGAGATTCAGACTCTGGTCCGCAATGGTATTAACTTAATGATTAAGGAGTGTTAATTATGAAGGGACTGAGAAAAATTGTAGATAATGTAAAGCCCACTTTCACAGAGGGTGGTAAGCTTGGTTTCCTTGCATCATTCTTCGATGCTATTGAAACATTCCTTTTCGTTCCTAACACCACGACACAGAAGGGTGCACACGTGCGTGACGCTATCGATATGAAGCGTACTATGTTCTTCGTTGTGCTGGCTCTTATCCCTGCTTTCCTGTTCGGTTGCTTCAATACCGGTTCGCAGGTGGGCTTGGAGGGCTTTGCTGCTTTGTGGTACGGCCTTGTACGCGTACTTCCTATGCTGGCAGTATCGTATGTGGTTGGTTTGGGTATCGAGATTGTTTATGCACAGATTCGTAAGGAGGAGGTTGCCGAGGGTTACTTTGTAACAGGTTTCCTTATTCCTATGATTATGCCTGTCAGCACTCCTTTGTGGATGGTTGCTTTGGGTGTTGCCTTCGCTGTTATCTTCGGTAAGGAGGTATTCGGTGGTACAGGTATGAATATCTTTAACCCTGCGTTGGTTGCTCGTGCATTTGTATTCTTCGCCTTCACTCCCCAGATGTCTGGTGAGAAGGTATGGTACTCTGACTGGACAATGATGGGTGCGCAGGTTGATGGCGTATCAGGTGCAACAGCTTTGGAGCAGTTGGCAACTACAGGTCAGATGCAGTGGAGTGCTATGGATGCATTCCTCGGCTTTATCCCCGGCTCGTTCGGTGAGACCTCTACACTGTGCATCTTGCTTGGTGGTGCGTTGTTGCTCTTCACCGGTATCGCTTCATGGCGTACTATGCTTTCGGTATTTGCAGGTGGTTTGGCATTCGGTTATCTGTTCCAGGCTGTTGGCTTGACCGAGTTCCCTGCTTACTATCACTTGTTGGTAGGTGGTTTCGCTTTCGGTGCTGTATTTATGGCTACTGACCCCGTTACCTCTGCACAGACAAATCTCGGAAAGTACATCGTCGGCTTTATGACCGGTGCGTTGGCTGTGTTGGTTCGCGTTGTGAACCCCGCATATCCCGAGGGTATGATGCTCGCAATCTTGTTTATGAACGCTTTGGCTCCTACCGTTGATTACTTCGTTGTAGAGGCTAACATCAAGCGTAGAAAGAATCGTGTTAAACTTGCAAAATAAGAGGAGAGTATGGCAAAATTTAATGTAAATAGCAACGCATATATCATCATCTACTCGGTAGTGATGGTAGTTATTGTGGCTGTTCTTCTGGCTGTGACCTCACTCTCATTGCAGGAGCGTCAGGGCGAGAATATGCTTAATGAGAAGAAACAGCAGATCGTAAAGGCTTTGGGTGAGGATCCTCTTACAGCATCGTATGCCGATGTTGTTGCTGAGGCTTCTATGCTCAACAAGGATGGCCAGGCTATCGAGGGTAAGACCGATGCCGACATCTTTGCTGCGTTGGGTGACCTGACAGCATCATTCGCTGCTGGCGAGTATCCCGTATTCAAGGCTGCTAACGGCTGTGTGGTTATTCCCGTTTATGGTGCTGGTTTGTGGGGCCCTATCTGGGGTTATGTCGCTTTGGAGCCCGATATGAATACCGTTAAGGGTATCGTAATGGACCACTCTGGCGAGACTCCCGGTCTGGGTGCCGAGATCACCACATCAAAGGTACAGGATGCGTTTAAGGGCAAGACTATCTTCGAGGGTAGCGAGTTTGTATCTGTTGCAATGCGTAAGGGTGGTGCTACAAACAACCACGAGGTAGATGCTATCTCTGGTGGTACCAAGACCTGCGACGGTGTTACAGCTATGATCAAGACCAGCATTGAGGGTTATCTTCCTTATTTGAACGCTAATATGTCTAACAATTCGGAGGCTGCCGAGGAGGTTGCTGCCGAGAACTTAAACGAGCAGGAGAATGAGTAATTTGAAAAATTTAACAGGTCCGCTGAGCTCAAATAACCCTGTTATCGTTCAGATTCTGGGTATCTGCTCGGCTTTGGCGGTAACCGTCAAGATGGAGCCCGCATTGGTTATGGGACTCTCGGTTATTGTCGTTACGGCGTTCGCCAACCTTGTGATGTCACTTTTGCGTAATGGTATTCCTTCACGCATCCGTATCATCGTTCAGTTGGTTGTTATCGCTGCGTTGGTAATCTTGGTTGACCAGTTCTTGAAGGCATTTGTTTACGATATATCGAAGCAGTTGTCTGTATATGTGGGTTTGATTATCACTAACTGTATCATTATGGGTCGTGTGGAGGCTTTTGCTTTGGGTAACAAGCCTTGGGATTCATTCCTTGATGGTATTGGTAACGGTTTGGGTTAT
>JAFNXQ010000079.1 GCA_017383445.1 Alistipes sp. | reverse complement strand
GGAACTTTTTTTTGAAAAATTTTCTTTAAGAACTTCTGCACACTTTGCAGAGAGTGTTTCTCTATCAAAGCGAGTGCAAAGGTAAATCGTTTTTTCTTAACTTCCAAATATTTTTAAAAAAATTTGAAAAAATTTTTAAGAACCCTGCTTTTCACTTCGTATTACCTGTTCAAAGCGGGTGCAAAGTAACCGCAAAAAATCGAAAAGTCCAAATATTTCAAGCACTTTTTTACAACAAAATTATCACTTTTATACTATCTGGTTGTATCAGAGCATCTTACAAAAAAAAGCAGACTCAAAGCATTAATATATATTATATATAGGTATAGTGCATAAACGCAAAAACAACACCATTATACCGTTTTTTTTCATATCTTTGTAGAGTAGATTAAATATAGATAATAATGACAAACAACACATATACACACCCCGAGTGGTGCTACGACGCAGTACTCTACGAGATGAATATCCGCCAGGCAACACCCGAAGGAACCATCCTTGCCGCTACAAAAAGATTGAAATCACTTCGAGATATTGGCATTGATGCAATATGGCTGATGCCCATCTACCCTATCGGCGAGGAGAATCGCAAAGGCTCACTTGGCTCTTATTACTCGATTGCCGACTATTGTGCCATCAATCCAGAATTCGGCACAATGGAAGATTTTGACAATCTCATCAAGGAGGCACACTCGTTAGGGATGAAAGTACTACTTGACTGGGTGGCCAATCACACCGCACGCGATGCCCGCTGGTTAAAGACGAAGCCAGCCGACTGGTATGAACGTGAGGCAGACGGCTCGGCAAAGGTTCCCTGGGACTGGACCGACACAGCCAAGTTAAATTATGCCAACCACGATGTGTGGCGTGGACAGATTGAGTCGATGCGTTTCTGGGTGGAGAAACACAATATTGATGGTTTCCGCTGCGATATGGCAATGCTTGTGCCTATTGAATTCTGGCAGGAGGCATCGGCTGTTCTGCACGCCATAAAGCCAGATATCTTCATGCTGGCCGAGGCCGAGGAACTGAATCTATTCGACCAAGCCTTTGACATGTGTTATGCGTGGGAGATTCATCACCTTATGTGCGACATAGCCAAAGGGGAACGCAAGGTCTGGACACTTCGCAATACGCTTTATGCCGACCGTGAGAGATTCCCCAGCACGGCGATAAAGATGATGTTTACATCAAACCACGACGAAAACTCGTGGAGTGGAAGTGAATTTACCCGGTTTGGCGATGCTCTGAACGTAATGACGGCACTCACCTTCCTGTGGGAGGCGGCGATGCCCCTCATATACACCGGTCAGGAGGTTGGTTACGACCATTCGTTTGCATTCTTTGACAAAGACCATATCCCTGGCTACGAGGAGAATGGCTATACGGCGTTTTATCGCAAGTTGATAACCTTAAAACACAACGAGAATGCTCTGCAAGCGGGCGATAGAGGTGGTCGCATTATCGAAATAGAGAATAACGCCAAAGATTGCATTATGACCTTCGTACGCGAGTGTGACGAGAGTCGTGTAGTGGCGATTCTCAACCTCTCACCATACACCATTCACGCCGATTTCAACACCGGCATATATGCGGGCAGCTACACCGACGCCATAAGCGGCGAGGCCACAGAGTTGCCTACTCACGTTGAACGAGAACTGGAGCCGTGGAGCTTCCAGATATTACACAAATAGACAGCACAATGAAGAGATTACTGTTAATCATTCTGTTTGTTCTCGTGGGAGGCCTCGATTCGTCGGCCAAACGCTACGAAATCAAGGACATTCCCAATGTGCAGATTGAGAATCGCTATTGCTTCACATCCAACCCCGATGGGATACTCTCGGAGGAGGCTGTGGCGAAGATTGACTCAATATGCTACTCTCTGCGTGATGGCGGGCTTGCACAGGTTGCCGTTGTCGCCATAGATGACATTGACGGAGGCAGCGTCTTTGATTTCGCCTACGAGTTGTTTTCCGAATGGGGCGTGGGTAGTCAAAGCGACAGAGGTTTAGGCATTTTGCTCGTGGAGGCAGAACGAGAGATTCGTTTTCTGACAGGCTACGGCATTGAGGGAGTCCTGCCTGATGCTATCTGCAAGCGTATTCAGATGGAGTATATGCTACCCCACTTCCGCAATGGAGATTACAGCGAAGGAATGGTTGCCGGCGTGGAGGCTGTTCGCGAAGTGCTGATAAACGGAGATTTACCTCCAGAGGATATGGAGGAGTGGACCACTGCCGACACTCTGGCTTTCTTCGGACTTACATCAGTTTGTATCATAATAGTCCTGGTGCTATTGGTTGTCGTATATGTTTCATCGCACAAATGTCCCAAGTGCAAGAAGATAGCCCTTGCAAAGCACGAGAGTAATCTCATCCGACGCAAGAGAGGCATCTGCACCTACGAAGACACCTATGTATGTTCAAAGTGCGGAGCATCGGTAAAGCGTAAAAGACAGAGTGCCGACAGTTCATACACCGGAGGCGGCGGCCGAGGGCCTTTCATCGGAGGCGGTTTCGGAGGTGGCGGCTTCGGCGGCGGAGGTGGCAGCATAGGAGGCGGCTGGGGCGGAGGCAGCTTCGGTGGCGGCGGTGCCGGTTCGCGCTGGTAAGAAGGGAGAATTCAAAACACAGAAATACGTAAATATTAAATCTAACTCAATAAAAAAATTAACACTATGAAAAAGATTCTTTTTATCGCTGTCATTGCTCTTTTCACAATGACATCATGCTCTACCTACAACAATATGGTTACAATGGAGGAGGGCGTAAAGAGTGCCTGGTCAAATGTTGAGACACAGTATCAGCGTCGTGCAGACCTTATTCCCAACCTCGTATCAACAGTCAAAGGCTACGCTGCACACGAGGAGAACACACTCAGTGCTGTTGTGGAGGCTCGTGCCAAGGCAACCTCGGTAAATATTCCTCTTGATGAGATTACCCCCGAGAAGCTGGCGGCATTCCAGCAGGCACAGTCAGCTGTAACATCGGCTCTGGGTCGTTTGATTGCCGTTTCGGAGAGCTATCCCGAGTTGAAAGCAAACCAGAATTTCCTGGAGCTGCAGGCACAGCTGGAGGGAACAGAGAATCGTATCTCTGTTGCACGTAAGGAGTTCAACGACGCTACGCAGAGCTATAATGTAGCAGTTCGTAAGTTCCCCGCAAACCTTGTTGCAATGATTTTCGGATTTGATCAGAAGCCGTATTATGAGGCAGATGCTTCGGCTGCCGAGGCTCCAAAGGTTGAGTTCTAATCTTAAACGCAAGCAGATGAAAAGAGTGCGATTCGGTGTGGTAGGCACCAACTTTATTACCGACTGGGTTATTGCCGGAGCTCGCGAGGACGAGAGATTTGAGCTCTCGGCCGTATGCTCTCGCACGCAGGCTCGTGCTGACGAGTTTGCCGCCAAGCATAACATTCCCCACACATTCACATCGTTGGAGGAGATGGTGGCAAGTGATAAAGTTGATGCTGTATATATCGCCACACCGAACTCTCTGCACTCCCGACAAAGCATATTGTGTATGCAGCACGGCAAGCACGTCTTGTGCGAAAAGCCTCTTGCAGCCAACGCCAGAGAGGCAAGAGAGATGGTCGCTGCATCACAAAAATATGGAGTAACACTGATGGAGGCGATGAAGAGTACCCTGTCGCCGAACTTCCGTGCCGTCATCGATAATATTCATCGTATAGGCACTCCGCGTCGTTACTTTGCAAGTTTCTGCCAATACTCGTCACGCTACGACAAGTTCAAGGAGGGCATTGTCTTAAACGCCTTCCGCCCGGAACTCTCAAATGGTGCGTTGATGGACATTGGCACATATACAATCTATCCGCTTGTTGTTCTCTTCGGCAAGCCCGACAAGATTTCTGCACAGGGCATTATGCTGTCAAGCGGTGTGGATGGCCAAGGTGCAGTAAATATGCAGTACGACGGCATGAACGCCACCGTACTATACTCCAAGATTGCCAACTCGCAACTCCCGACAGAGATTGAGGGCGAGGAGGGCAACATCCTGATAGACCGCATACAGACACCCGTTGATGTTCGTTTCTATCCGCGTCAGGCTCCCGCATCGGGACACGAGAGGCGTACGGAGGGCGAGCCGATAGGTAATATCGACTCACACAACGAGTATTACTACGAGATAAAGGAGTTTATCGACCTTGTAGAGCAGGGCCACACGGAGTCCGACATCAACAGTCATCAGAGCTCCATCACGACTCTCGAAATCATGGACGAGATACGCCGTCAGATAGGTGTTCACTACCCTTCTGACGACGAATCAGCCGCTGTGTTGTGATTCAGCCGTTGGGCTATCACATCATCCAGCGAATATCCACCCGCGCCCGTCATATATATCATCACATAGACTACGAAATATATAAAAGCCAACTCTTTATAGACGAAGGCCTGACCATTGTGTACCACAAACAGAGCTATCGCCATTGTGAAGAGAAGCGGAATCAGAGCCAGCCGATAGAAAGCTCCTGCAACGACAGCCAGCGAGCAAAACGCCTCGGCGAATATTGCCAGCACCAGCGAGGTCTTATGCCCAAGCGACAGCGGATCGGGGAATGTCAGGGCCAGGGAATCAAAATTGACAATTTTCATTATCCCGTGCCACATCATCAGACCGCCAAACAGCAATCGCAGGCCGAGAATCAGCATCGACATCGCCGTAGAATACTCTTTGAAAGGAAACAGGAATGTAAACATCTTATTCATCTTCTCATTTTCTGATTTAGAAATTCCGTTTTCCTTCGCATTAAACAACTTATATGCCAAAGCGGCAATCTCCCCCAATGCATACGATGAGATTTACCCGCTTCCACACATCACTGAACAACACTAAAATAGATTATTCTGTTTTTTAATGGGTTTTATCAATAATTTGCCGCCCGCAGGTTTTTATTGCTGAAAAATATTATTATCTTTGCGTTGGAATTTTGTGCGGCGTACAAAAGGCGGCGTACAAGAACAGAAAGAATTGTTACAGTAACACAAATAAACTCTTCTAAAATTATGATTTATTCACACGAAGTGCAGCAGATGTGCTGCGTTAAAAAGGGTGCCAATCACGCATCGGCTCCCATCCCACAGGAGGGAAAATGGGTTGTAGCAAAGGAGATTAAGGACATTTCAGGCTTGACACACGGTGTGGGCTGGTGTGCTCCTCAGCAGGGTGCCTGCAAGCTTACCCTCAACGTTAAGGAGGGTATCATCCAGGAGGCATTGGTTGAGACTATCGGTTGCTCTGGTATGACTCACTCGGCTGCTATGGCATCTGAGATTCTCCCCGGCAAGACTATCTTGGAGGCTTTGAATACCGACCTCGTATGTGACGCGATCAACACAGCTATGCGCGAGTTGTTCAAGCAGATCGTTTACGGTCGTACACAGTCTGCATTCTCTGAGGGTGGTCTTCCTATCGGTGCAGGTCTTGAGGACTTGGGTAAGGGCCTTCGTTCACAGGTTGGTACTATGTTCGGTACTGTAGCTAAGGGTACTCGTTACCTTGAGATGGCTGAGGGTTACTGCACACGTATGGCTTTGGACGCTAACGACGAGGTTATCGGCTACGAGTTCGTACACCTTGGCAAGATGATGGAGTTCATCAAGAAGGGTATCGAGCCCGCAGAGGCATTGGAGAAGTCAAAGGGTTCTTATGGCCGCTTCAAGGATGCTGTTAAGTACATTGACCCCCGTCAGGAGTAAACCACATTGTATAATCGAAAAATAGAGAAAAAAGATATGGCAAATTTATTTGAGAGCTACGAGCGCCGAATCGACCACATCAACGAGGTGCTCGCACAGTATGGAATCAACGGCATCGACGAGGCTAAGGCTATCTGCGATGCTAAGGGCATCGATCCTTACAAGATGTGTGAGGAGACACAGCCCATCTGCTTCGAGAATGCAAAGTGGGCTTACGTAGTAG
>JAFNXQ010000078.1 GCA_017383445.1 Alistipes sp. | reverse complement strand
GGCTTCACTGCAACATTATCTTATTTTTATGCCTACGGACGCAAGCAAGCTTGTGGACTAGTGCAAGCACAAAAAAAATGCAAAATGTCCAATACTTTGTATTGGGGTATGAGAATAGAGAGCACAAGATTGCCCAAAAGCATCGTTCAATGAAGAAAAATGTGATTTTTTATGGTTTGAATTTGGCACTATTGATTTTTTTGCATACATTTGCACCACTCTTTAACGGAGGTAAGGTTTGGAAGGATGGGTGAGTGGCTGAAACCACCAGTTTGCTAAACTGACGTACTCGTTAGGGTACCGGGGGTTCGAATCCCCCTCCTTCCGCAAAAGCAAAAAGAATATGCGACTCCTGCTTTATGGCAGGAGTTTTTTTTATAATCAAGGACACTTGCGAATTCATTCGTATAAGTGTCCTTAATTATAATAATAGCCTTTTTAAGGTCGCATATTCTTTTTCTTTGACGCCTCCACACATGGGAAAGGGCGTGCGGTACGGAGCGGTCAGCGAGTATAGCACGACCAATCCCCATCTTTCCATAGCACCCATTTGTGTGAAGGCGTCCGCTTTTGCGGAAAGAGAGATGTATTGACATTCCCTCCCCTCTGTCCCCTCCCTTTGGAAAACCGCAAGGGTTTCCCTTGTCTGCTCCTGCTCGGCATAGTGTGCAAGCACCCCTCTGCCCTCGCTTACTCGCAGCCTTGAAAAAGGGAGGGGCTTCACTGCAACATTATCTTATTTTTATGCCTACGGACGCAAGCAAGCTTGTGGACTAGTGCAAGCACAAAAAAAATCCGTACAACCTTCATTGTACGGATTACTCTTTATGCATTACCAACGCCCTATTCCTCCAATAAATCGGCGGGAATATCGCAACGCACATACTCGCTGATGTCGTTTGCATCATCTTTGGCAACCCACACCATAGTCTTTGCGGTCAAGCTCTTAACGATGTAACGATGTGTCCAGTCGCCGTTGCCGTAGTCGTAATTTCCACGAATTACAGCTCCCAGCTCGTCATCTATCTCGATGTTATACATACCCGTAATCTTACGAGCAGGGGCACTATCTATATTCTGCCACATAGTATAGGTGCGGTCGGCTCTCTCGAACTTGATATAGACATAACTGCCCTCGGCCAAAGGCTCTCCGTTCCAGCTATTCAGAGCCCAACTACCCGATATGTTATGGCGTGATACATAACGTTGCAAAGGTAACACATTCCCACATAACGGCAAAAAAATATAACATTTTTATTCCACTTTGGACCTTTCACTTCAATATATTATGAATAATGGAATTTTTATGCAAGTTTAATGCATATTATTCACAATGAGCAAAAGAGCTAAAACTGCTGTATATCTACTAAAAATCATCACTTCGCTGTTATTGTATAGGGCAGCAACTATGGCACGACAATTGCTTATGATAGTGGCAGAATTATTCCAAAAAACATCAGTATTATATGAAAAGAATTCTACTATCATTATCGTTGCTCGCACTTTTTTGTGCAACAGGTTGCTCGCAACAGGCACGTTGGAATCACAAACAGAAAGAGGCTATGCGTGAGGCTCTGCGTCAGTATCGCGATATGGTCTATCTTGAGGATTTGACTGAACCGGAATTTGTAATCTTTACCGATGGTGTCGCCACCGAAATCGAGGAGGTCTACCCCGTCTATACGGCATTTGTCGAGATGCCCGGAGTGAACGATACTGTGGATATGTTTGTCGTTACGACTATCGTGGATGAGATAAACACCGACGCACACAATATGCGACATATCTACCCCTACAGAGAGTTGGTAAGTCAGGGCATTCTGCCCGACCGTCTGACCCACAGCGACCAGCGAAACTTCTATCGCTGTCTGGCAAAGAAATTCAATGCGACATTCTCTACAACAGAGCAGTTTTTGTCGGCAGTGATTATGGCGGATTCGGCCTCAAATGCACAGATTACACAGATGCAGCAAGAGTGTGCCGCTGACCTGTTCAACTGGGTTATCGAGGTTGACGAAGTAGATATTATCGAAAACTAAAAGTGTTCTTGACCATAAGCAACAACACCTTATTACTTTTTCCTGACAAAGCAGAGGTCGCCATTCATCAGATGAAGGCGACCTCAAACTTTTATCTATCAGAGTAACAATCTACTACTTCTGTCGGAAATAGATCTGAATAGGCACTCCCGAAAAGTCCCACTGATCGCGAATCTTATTCTCCAAGTAGCGGCGATAAGACTCCTTGATATACTGCGGCAGATTGACGAAGAATGCAAACTGCGGCGTGGGAGTAGGCAACTGCGTAGCGTACTTGATACGGATATACTTACCCTTTGTAGATGCGGGTGGATAATCCTCAATAACAGGAAGGATATAGTCGTTAAGCTCCGATGTGGGAATGCGGCGGCGACGCGAATTATATACGCGGAT
>JAFNXQ010000077.1 GCA_017383445.1 Alistipes sp. | reverse complement strand
TGGAGGAGGTAGGTCACGATACCTACCACCACACAATGTTCGAGATGCTGGGTAACTGGTCTTTCGGTGACTACTTCAAGAAGGAGGCTATCTCTTGGGCGTGGGAGCTTCTGACCGAGGTCTATGGCCTCGATAAGAGCCGTATGTATGCAACCGTATTTGAGGGCTCGGAGGAGGACGGTGTTCCCTTCGATCAGGAGGCTTACGACTACTGGAAGCAGTATCTTCCCGAGGATCACATCATTCGCGGTAACAAGCACGATAACTTCTGGGAGATGGGCGAGACAGGTCCTTGCGGCCCTTGCAGTGAGATTCACTTCGACCTGCGTGATGCCGAGGAGGTAGCGAAAATCCCCGGTCGCGAGATGGTCAATATGAGCCACCCTCACGTAATTGAGATTTGGAACCTTGTCTTTATGCAGTTCAACCGTAAGGCTAATGGCGACTTGGAGCCGTTGCCCGCAAAGCACGTAGATACTGGTATGGGCTTCGAGCGTTTGTGTATGGCATTGCAGGGCAAGAAGTCAAACTACGACACCGATGTCTTCCAGCCTACCATTTCGCGTATTGCTGCTATGGCGGGTAAGAGATATGGCGAGGACGAGAAGGCCGATGTGGCTATGCGTGTAATCGCCGACCATCTGCGTGCTATCGCATTCTCTATTGCTGACGGTCAGTTGCCGGCAAATGCCAAGGCCGGCTATGTTATCCGTCGTATCCTGCGTCGTGCCGTTCGCTATGGCTATACATATCTTGGTTTCAATGAGCCTACATTGTGCAAACTCGTTGCAGGTCTGGCCGAGCAGTTGGGTCATCAGTTCCCCGAGCTCAAACAGCAGCAGACCCTCATCGAACGCGTAATCGAGGAGGAAGAGGCTTCATTCCTGCGTACATTGGCTACGGGTATCAACCTCCTGGACCGCGTTATTGCCAAGGTGGGCAAGGGTGGAGTTATCGCCGGTAAGGATGCTTTCGAGCTTTACGATACTTTCGGCTTCCCCATCGACCTTACAGAGCTTATTGCTCGTGAGCAGGGTGTGGAGATTGACCTCGCAGGCTTCGAGAAGGAGCTGGATGCACAGAAGCAGCGTTCGCGTAATGCTGCGGCACAGGATATTGACGACTGGCAGGAGTTGCTCTCAATTGAGCAGAGTGAGTTTGTGGGCTACGACACCTTGACAGCCCCTGTTCGCATTGCACGCTATCGCCGCGTAACATCAAAGGGCAAGACCACCTATCAGTTGGTATTCGACAAGACTCCGTTCTATGGTAATGCCGGAGGTCAGATTGGCGATACGGGCTATATCGAGAGTGCCAACGAGAAGGTCAATGTCATCGCTACAGAGAAGGAGAATGGCCTTATCATCCATATCGTGGCAGAGTTGCCCGAGAAGATTGACGCCGAGTTTACTGCTGTTGTAGATGCTGCAAAGCGTCAGGCTGCGGCTAACAACCACACCGCAACCCACCTTTTGGATCAGGCGTTGCGTCAGGTGCTGGGTACTCACGTCGAGCAGAAGGGCTCTATGGTTACTCCGCAGGGTTTGCGTTTCGACTTCTCACACTTCCAGAAGGTTTCGGCCGAGGAGTTGCGTGAGGTTGAACGTATCGTCAATCGTCTGATTCGTCAGAACTATCCTTTGGAGGAGAATCGCGAGGCTACGATGGAGCAGGCTAACGCTATGGGTGCTATCGCATTGTTTGGCGAGAAATATGGCGACAAGGTGCGTGTCGTGAAGTTCGGCGACTCGGTTGAGCTGTGTGGTGGTACACACACTTCGGCTACGGGTACTATCGGTATGTTCAAGATTTTGAGTGAGAGTGCTATCTCTGCCGGTGTGCGTCGTATTGAGGCTGTAACGGCCGAGCGTGCCGAGGAGATGCTCTACGCTTTGGAGAATCAGATTCAGGGTATCTCACAGCTCGTTAACAGCCCGAAGGTTGAGGCTGCAATTACCAAGATGCTCGAAAGCAACAACGCTTTGCAGAAGGAGTTGGAGGAGTTGCACAAGCAGCAGATTGATACTTTGGTTGATAAGATTATCGCTGAGCGTCCCGAGGGCGAGAAGGTCTTCCTTGTGGCTCGTCAATTTAACTTCGCAAGCAATATGTTGAAGAATTTGGCCTATGCTTTGCGTGCGAAGGCTTCGAATGTGGTTATGGTTGCGGGTATTGCTGACCCCGTGAAGCCTAACCTCTCGATTGTTCTTGGTGACGATATTGTTGCGAAGGGCGTAGATGCAGGTGCCGTTATCCGCGAGGCTGCCAAACTCTTTAATGGTGGCGGTGGTGGCCAGAAGTTCTTTGCTACGGCTGGTGGTAAGGATGTCGATGGCTTGCAGGCAGCTATTGATAAGGCTGTTGAGATTATTATGGCAAAATTAAACGAATAAAAGATATGGATAAGAAGGTTTTATTGATGATTCTTGATGGCTGGGGCATCGGTAACGGCACAAAGTCTGACGTTATCTCGCAGATGCACCCCGCCTATATCTCGGCTATGACCGAGAAGTATCCTCACGCCGAGTTGCGTACCGATGGCGAGAATGTAGGTCTGCCTGATGGTCAGATGGGTAACTCGGAGGTGGGCCATCTCAATATCGGTGCCGGTCGTGTTGTTTATCAGGATTTGGTGAAGATTAACCGAGCTTGTGCCGATAACTCAATCTACGAGAATGAGGAGATTGTAAAGGCATTTGAGTATGCCAAGGCAAATGGCGTGAATGTTCACTTTATGGGTCTTACTTCGGATGGTGGCGTTCACTCTTCTATCGATCACCTCTATAAGCTGGCAGAGATTGCAGCGAAGTACGGCATTGAGAATACCTTTGTTCACTGCTTTATGGATGGTCGCGATACCGACCCGAAGAGTGGTAAGGGCTTCATCGCCGATGTAGAGGCTGCACTCGCAGAGCGTACCGGCAAGATTGCCTCTATCATTGGCCGTTACTATGCTATGGATCGCGATAAGCGTTGGGAGCGTGTTAAGGTGGCTTACGATTTGCTCGTAAATGGCGTTGGTGAGGCTGCTACCGATATGGTGGAGGCTATGCAGCGTTCTTACGATGAGGGCGTTACCGACGAGTTCGTGAAGCCTATCGTTCGCATTGACGAGAATGGTGAGGTTATCGGCCGCATCAAACCAAACGACCTTGTCATCTTCTATAACTATCGTAACGACCGTGCCAAGGAGATTACAATCGTTCTCACGCAGCAGGACATGCCCGAGGAGGGTATGCATACAATGCCGTTGTACTACTGCTGTATGACTCCTTATGATGCCAAGTTTGAGGGCTTGCACATCCTGTTCAATAAGGAGAATGTACGCAACACTATCGGCGAGTATGTTTCGTCTTTGGGCCTTTCGCAGTTGCGTATTGCCGAGACAGAGAAGTATGCACACGTTACCTTCTTCCTCAATGGTGGCCGCGAGGCTGAATTTGCCAATGAGTCACGTATTCTGGTCGCTTCGCCCAAGGTTGCTACCTACGACCTGCAGCCCGAGATGAGTGCCTATGAGGTAAAGGATAAGTTGGTTGTAGCTCTCGGCGAGCAGAAGTTCGATTTCATCTGCCTGAACTTCGCTAATGGCGATATGGTGGGTCATACAGGTATCTATGAGGCTATCGAGAAGGCGGTGAAGGCTGTTGATGAGTGCGTGTCGGAGGTTGTTGAGGCTGCAAAGGCTAACGGCTATGAGGTTGTTATGATTGCTGATCATGGTAACGCCGATAATGCCGTAAATGAGGATGGTACTCCAAATACGGCTCACTCACTCAATCCTGTGCCTATCGTGGTAGTGTCGGATAGAGTAAAGAGTGTCAAGAATGGTATTCTGGCTGATGTTGCTCCCACTGTTTTGAAGCTTATGGGCTTGGAGCAGCCAAAGGAGATGACCGGCGAGGCTTTGGTTGAGTTGAAGTAAAGAACTCGTGATTATATATTAATGTAATGCCGTTTGGAGTTGTCCGAGCGGCATTATTTTATTATCTTTGTCGAAAAGCAGATGTGAATTATGAAAATTGGTATTATCGGAGCAGGGAATATGGGTGGTGCCATAGCCTGCGGACTGGCTGCAAGCGGTAAATATAAGAGTGGCGAGATTGTCTGCTCAAACCCGACAACGGCCAAACTCGACAAGTTAAAGCAACAATACGATATTATCGCCACCACTACAAACAATATCGAGGCAGTCAAGGGTGCCGATATGGTCGTTGTGGCCGTGAAGCCGTGGCTGGCAGAGGGTGTGGTGAAAGAGATAAAACAGGCGTTTGATACACCCGGTAAGATGCTCGTGTCGGTTGTCGCTGATGTGCCCTTTGCGACACTGCGTGAGTGGGTTGCTGACGTTGAAAATCAGCCTGCAATTTTTAGAGTGATACCCAATACTGCAATCAGCGTGGGCGAGAGTATGACCTTTGTTGCAGAAGATGGTGCTACGGAGGAGCAAACGGCTCTTGTGATGAAGATATTCTCGCTTATGGGCGAAGCGATGCTTGTTAATGAGAGAGTCTTGGAGGTAGGTATGGTCCTGGCTTCGTGCGGTATCGCTTTCGCTTTGCGTTATGTGCGTGCTGCGGCCGAGGGCGGTGTCGAACTTGGTATTCCGGCTGCACAGGCGACACAGATCGTTGCCGCTACGTTGAAGGGTGCAGCCGAGTTGTTGTTGCGTAACGGCTCGCATCCCGAGCAGGAGATTGACAAGGTTACGACGGCCGGAGGAATAACCATCAAGGGTCTCAATGAAATGGAACACGCAGGCTTTACTTCGGCTGTAATTCGCGGGCTTAAAGCGAGTGCCGGAAAGTAGGGTAGAGAAATGAAGTAGGGCAGATAAAAGAAGTGTGAGGCGTTTACCTCACACTTCTTATTTTTCGTATAGCTTTTGCAGGTTGCAATGGAGTATCTTGCCATCGTTATCGCGTAGGTGCATTCCGTTACCTTGACAATAGCGGAACATATTGCACTCGGCACATATTCCTGTACGCATCCATTCGCGGTTGCGATATGGCTCGTAGCGATTCTGCCATACCTCCCAGAAATCGTCTTTGTAGATGTTGCCCTGATGATAGTCGGCACGAATACTGGGACAGGCTCCTATCGAGCCGTCAATGAGTACCGAGCCCACCGAAACGCCTGCCTGACAACGGAAGAAGAAGTCGCGGATGTCGCCCTCGTAGTTACCCATAAAACCCTCGCAGCAGTAGTTTATCCTGATGCGTTTGTCCTCCTTGCGGTTGCGTTTGATAAACTCCATCAGCTGACGATGCTCCTCGCTGGAGAGCTTCAATTCGTCATCATTGGCAGCTCGTCCTGCGGGGAAGATGGTGAATAATCTCCACTGCTTCACACCCAGCTCTATGAGCATCTCTTTCAGTGAGTCCAGCGTCTTGATGCTGCGTCTGTTTACACAGGTCACAACATCGAATATAAAATCCTTCTCCTCTGCCATCAGCTTTATGGCTGCTACTGCGTGCTT
>JAFNXQ010000076.1 GCA_017383445.1 Alistipes sp. | reverse complement strand
TCGTGGGTCATCCCAGCCATTCACCAAGCCCTCCTTCACCAGAATAAGCAGGTTACGCTTGCTCATAAGGGTGTAGTTAAGGTTCAGCTTGTTGAACTCGTACTGGCGTGGGCGGTTATGCTCCAAATCCTTGCCACCCTTAACCCAATCAACGAACAAATCGTAAAGTGGGCGGTGAGGAACGAACTCGAGGGTACAGAGTGAGTGTGTTACACCCTCAAAGTAGTCGCTCTGACCGTGTGCAAAGTCATACATTGGATATACCTTCCACTTGTCACCTGTGCGGTGGTGAGGATGATTTACCACACGGTAGATGATTGGGTCGCGGAAGTGCATATTTGAGCTTGCCATATCAATCTTGGCACGAAGCACCATCTTGCCCTCCTCAATCTCGCCACGATTCATCTTCTCGAACAATTCGAGGCTCTCCTCGGCGGGGCGGTTGCGATAGGGGCTCTCTACACCTGCCTGCGTGGGTGTTCCCTTCTGTGCGGCAATCTCCTCGGCGGTCTGCTCGTCGATATAGGCCTTGCCCTCCTTGATGAGGCTGATAGCAAAGTCCCACAACTGCTGGAAGTAGTCCGAAGCGTAATACTCGTTGCCCCACTTGAAGCCGAGCCACTGGATATCCTCCTTGATGGCCTCTACATACTCCATATCCTCCTTGGTGGGGTTGGTATCATCAAAACGAAGATTACATACGCCACCATAGCGAGCCGCTACGCCAAAGTCCAGGCATATAGCCTTGGCGTGACCAATGTGAAGGTAACCGTTAGGCTCGGGCGGGAAGCGTGTCTGCACGCGTGTTTCACCCTTTGCTATCGCCTCCTCGATAACCTCCTCAACAAAATTCAATCTCTCTTTCGGCTCTGCCGTTTCGATGTTAGTCATATTCATAACTCTCGTTGTATTATATTGTTATCTTATTATCGTCTTTTATCTGATGCAAAATCCTTGAATAATCTCACCTTTAACTCAACCATCTGACGTGTGCCACACCCTACGCAATCGCTTTGTATGGCGATGAAGGCATTAACGCTGACGCTATCATTGAAAAAGCTCTTTGAATAGCCGATGCGGGTGTCGAACAACAGCAACGACGACGCACTATCGCTTACCCAGTGTGGCTCTGTTCCGTAAATAGGGTTGCCATAGTGCAGGTCGGCACCATAGCCTTGTGGGAAAAGCGGAGTGGGCGAAGCATAATAATAGGGCATCAAATGGCCGCCCGTATATAGTTGTTCTTCGAGATATACGCCCCACTTCTGAATACGAAGCTGCAACATAGCACCGCCGGGGAATCGCATACTACTCTCGACAGCTCGGTCACGATGCATAGCGACGATGGCGTGCAACTTGATGTCGAAATCAAAAAATGCCTTGAAACGCGAGCCGATGTAGGGATTGACGATGATGTTATCGACTACGCTGCCTGAAATCTGCTCACTGCCCGCATAGTGGAATACCTGCAACGCATAGCCACCATACAGAGCACCACTCTTCAATATGTCGAGGTGTCCTGCCGAGAGTATGCAGAAGCGTTCGCGGGCCTCCTTCGAGTACATACCGCACCAATCCAGTGCCAGCTCGATGTGGCCTCTCTCGCCGGCATATTGCCCCATAAAGCCGTGCAGACGATTTTCGTAGAAACGATTCACGTCGCTGATGAAAACCTCCGAGTAGTAGCCTTTGAGTTCGTTGCGGTCGAAGATGCCGGCGAGGGCTTTAACCTTCGGTGTGGCGAAACGATAGTAGAGCTGCGGGCGGGCCTTTGACAAAAACTTGCCCTGCTCGCCGAAGTTGGCGAAGATGTCAGCACCTATGACGAGTGAATTTTTCTCACTCCATCGCAGGCCGACCTTTGGCGACAATCGTGCTGCAAAGGTAGTCTCGGAACGGCCCAGCTGGGTGCCTGTGTATTCCGTATTGTCAAAAAAAGTGTCAAAACCGACCTCCGTCAAGAGTCTTAAATCCTCCTGACCGATCGCTGCGATGGGTGCAACAACGGCTAAAACAGAGATGAGTATTTGACGCAAAAGTCGGATCATTGTGATAAACGCTAATTAATTGCATTAATTAGACGCAAAGATAATTTATTTCCGTGATTTGTGCTATATTTGTACTATATAATTATCACTCGCAGATGAGAAAAATTACAAACGAAGAGCTTAATCGCCCGTCGGCAGAGGCATTTGCTACGATGCAACGAATTCCGGTGAGGGTCGTTTTGGATAATGTGCGTTCAGCACAAAATATTGGTGCTTTTTTCCGCACGTCGGATGCCTTTGCTATCGAACATATTGCATTGTGTGGTATTACGGCTACACCTCCATCGAAGGATATTCATAAGACGGCACTCGGAGCCGAGCTCACCGTGTCGTGGAGTTACTATGCCTCTACGGAGGAGTGTGTTGCCGACCTGAAAGCCGAAGGATATCGGGTGCTTGCCATTGAGCAGGTCGAGGGGGCTGTGATGCTTGATGAATTAGAGGTAGAAGCAGATGTAAAATATGCTCTGGTCTTTGGTAATGAGGTTGCTGGAGTCGAGCAGACGGTTGTTGATATGTGCGATGGTGCGATAGAGATTCCGCAGGTGGGCACGAAACACTCTATCAATGTGTCGGTTGCGGGAGGTGTTGTGCTGTGGCCATTCTTTGTAGCTCTGCGAGGGTGTTTGCCCAAATAGCGTTGCAAGGGATAGGAAAAAATGGGGAAGATTTCGTTTACATCTAATTTTTTACCTACATTTGTGTCGTATAACAATTTAATTTCAATATAGATGTCTGTTGCTGGATCAGTCAGAGCCGTTACGACTCTGCGTTTAACCGAGATGAAACAGCGTGGCGAGAAGATCGCTATGCTTACTACTTATGACTATTCTACTGCGAAAATCGTTGATGCTGCAGGTGTCGATGTGATTCTGGTGGGCGACTCGGCTGCCAATGTTATGGCAGGATATGAGACTACATTGCCCATTACTCTCGATATGATGATTTACCATGCCCGCTCTGTTACGCGTGGTGCGAAGCGTGCTTTGGTGGTTGTGGATCTGCCTTTCGGAACATATCAGGGCAACTCGAAGGTGGCTCTTGATTCGGCTATCCGTATTATGAAGGAGACCGAGGCCGACGCCGTAAAGATGGAGGGCGGTGAGGAGATTCTGGAGTCTGTTCAGCGTATTCTTTCGGCCGGTATTCCCGTTATGGCTCATCTGGGCCTTACTCCGCAGTCGATTCATAAGTTCGGTACATATAATGTGCGTGCCAAGGAGGAGGCTGAGGCTGAGAAGCTCATTCGCGATGCTCATCTTCTGGAGGAGGCAGGTTGCTTTGCCGTTGTTCTGGAGAAGATTCCCGCGGCGTTGGCCGAACGTGTTACCAAGGAACTGCATATGCCTACAATCGGTATCGGTGCTGGCGGAAAGGTTGATGGTCAGGTGCTGGTTATCCACGATATGCTGGGTATCACAAACGACTTTTCGCCACGTTTCCTGCGTCGTTATGCCAACCTTCACGATGTTATGAGTGAGGCTATCTCACACTATGTCGATGATGTGAAGAACGAGGACTTCCCCAACGAAAAGGAGCAATATTAAATACTCTATAAAAGCGTACAATTGTGCGAAAACTTGTAATCATACCCACCTACAACGAGATTGAAAATATATCTCGGATGATTGATACCGTGATGTCGCTTGCGGGCGGATTCGATATGCTCGTTATCGACGATGGCTCCCCCGACGGCACTGCCGAGGTCGTGGAACGTCGTCGCAAGGAGTTTGCTGAGAGGCTCTTTTTGATTCGCCGCGTTGGAAAATTGGGCTTGGGTACGGCTTATCTTGCCGGCTTCAAGTGGGCTTTGGAGCACGGCTACGACTATATCTTCGAGATGGACTGCGACTTTTCGCACAACCCCGACGATTTGCAGCGTCTGTATGAGGCTGCCGAGGCCGGAGCGGATGTCGTTGTCGGCTCGCGATATGTCTGCGGTGTAAATATCGTCAATTGGCCTATGTCGCGTCTGCTGATGTCGTATTTTGCCTCGAAGTATGTGCGTCTGATTACGCGTATGCCTGTGAATGATGCTACGGCGGGCTTTGTCTGCTACTCGCGTCGGGCGTTGCAGACTATCGACCTCGACAGGGTGCAGATGAAGGGCTACGGTTTTCAGATTGAGATGAAATATTCGGCGTGGCGTCTGGGTTTGAAGATTCAGGAGGTGTCGATAATCTTCACCGAACGCCGTGAGGGTGCTTCAAAGATGTCGGGTGGTATCTTCGGCGAAGCCTTCTTCGGCGTGCTGAAACTCCCCTTCCGCAAAATCCGCCGGGCGTAAAATAAAAGTGGTCAGAATTTCTGATCACTTTTTTTACATCATTCCCTCAAACCGTTTTTTGCCGAGGGCGTAGCGAAGGATAATGGAGCCACCATAGATTTGGCGGGATTCGGCCTTGCGTGAGGTGCGGACTGCGTGGCGTTTCTTCGCGAGAGAACGGTGCATCAGCAGAAAATCCCAATAGGCGTGCAGCGTAGCCGAGGCAAGCGAGGGTTGTCCCTTCAAAAGATATATCAGGGCCGAGAGCATATCGGCCGCAGGGCGTGCAACAGCCACCACGCAGCGTTGCCACGCGGGGGCACACTTAAAGAGCATCGAGAGGTTGTTGCGATAGTTAAGATACAATTTGCGTGGCGACTCATTTGGCAGCGTGCCACCGCCCAGATGATAGACCACGCTGCGAGGCTCGCACATCACCTTATAGCCCGCCAGCTGCATACGCCAGCAGAGGTCAATCTCCTCCATGTGGGCAAAGAAATCGCCATCGAAACCGCCCAGCGAGTGGAACACCTCGGCACGGCAGCAGAACGCCGCACCACTTGCCCAGAAGACCTCGCGAGGGGTGTCGTACTGCCCGCAGTCCTGCTCGGTAGTGGAGAGGATGCGGCCACGGCAGAAGGGATAGCCTAAAAAATCGACAAAGCCGCCCGCAGCACCTGCGTACTCAAAGCGCGTCGGCTCGGTAAACGACAGTAGCTTGGGTGCTACGGCCGCCACCTTCTCGTCGGTATTGAGCATAGCGAGGAGTGGCTCTATCCAATGTGGTGTGACCTCGACATCGGAGTTGAGCAGGACATAATAGTCGGCCTCGACCTCTCGCAATGCACGATTATAACCCTCGGCAAAGCCGTAATTGCGGTCAAGTCGCACAATCTCCACATCGGGATAGTAATGCTCGACAAACTCCACCGAGGCATCGGTTGAGCCGTTGTCAGCCACGACAATACGCACTTCTGCCGGCGTGTTTTTCAGAACACTCGGCAGGTATTGACGCAGGTGACCTACGCCGTTCCAGTTGAGTATGACAACAGCTGTCTGCATTATATCTCTTGGTCAAGAATCTCCTGTGGGGGCTTTTTCTTCCAACGCTTATGTGTCCACATCCATAGGCCGGGGTGGGCCATTATATCTTGCTCCAAGGCTCGGATATATCTCTCGGTGATGACATTCTCGGCAACCTCCTCCACGCCATCGTAAAGGAGTGTCATATGTGCCTCATAGATGCCGGCCTTAATGCGTCTGGGCGAAAAATAATAGACCGGCAGATGGTACTTCAACGCAATGGTCTCTGCTCCGTCAAAAAACGCAGTCCACTGATTCATAAAGCGAAACCACGGTTGCCCGGCTCGCGTTTTGGGGTTCTGGTCGGCGATAAGTCCGACAATCAGCGGCTGCTTCTGGTAGTTGCTTATGAAGTAACGCATAGTCTGCTGCATAGGTACCATAGCCACGCCATCGTGCCTGCGTATGCGTTTCATCAGCTCATCAACAACCCTGTTTTTTAGGGGGTGATATACCGCCATTATCTCATATTCGGGCATCCCGAAACTCAGCGTAGTGCCCATTTCCCAAGGACCATAATGGGCCGTGAGGAATACCAAACTGCGGCCAGAGGTCTGCTCTCTAACCTCGTCAATGCCAATGATATTGATTCTTTTAAGCAGCCCCTCTCTGCCCAAACCGGCTTTGTCTATTGTGTTGATAATCTGTTCGGTGAGGTTGCGTGTGACATCGCGGCATATCTGTCGTAACTCTTTGTCACTCTTTTCGGGAAAGGCGTTTCGTAGGTTGTGCATTACGACCTTGCGGCGATAGCGTATAACATAGTGCATCAGGAGGTAGATAGGGTAACCTACCACATAATGACGCACGACACGAGGCAAAAGGGCAAAGCCACGGCACAAATACCACAGCACTTCGACCCAAAAAGCCTGCCAGCGTGTTATGTTACTGCCGTTACTCATCGTCCGAAGTGTGTTTGTCTGTGGCGTAACGGTTGCGTTTCTCTGACTTTTCGGGCTTCGGAGAGCCCGCAACAACAATTACAAACTCGCCTTTGGGCTCGTGCTCGGTGAAGTACTCCAACACCTCGCCGATAGTGCCTCTTATGGTCTGCTCAAACTTCTTTGTAAGCTCTCTTGATACCGATACACGGCGGTCGCTGCCAAACGTCTCGGCAAACTGCTCCAAGCACTTAACCACACGGAAGGGCGACTCGTAGAAGATGATGCTTCGCGACTCGTCCTTCAACTCTTCCAGACGCTTCATGCGGCCCTTCTTCTGTGGAAGGAAACCCTCAAAGCAGAAGCGGTCACACGGGAATCCACTCTGCACCAGTGCGGGGATAAGAGCTGTTGCTCCGGGGAGAGTCTCTACCTCAATACCGGCCTCTACGCAGGTGCGGACAAGCAGGAATCCAGGGTCTGATATGCCCGGCGTGCCGGCATCCGATACCAATGCAACGGTGCGACCCTCGCCAATAGCCTCGGCAACAGATGCGGCGGTGGCGTGCTCGTTGAATTTGTGATGAGCATAGAGTTTTTTCTCTATTCCCAGATGTTTCAGCAGGAAAGCCGATGTGCGGGTATCCTCGGCGAGGATGAAATCAGCCTCTTTGAGCACTTTTATTGCTCGCAGGGTGATGTCATCGAGGTTGCCTATTGGTGTCGGAACGATGTATAGCTTTGACATAAATGCTCGTTATGAGTGCTTGCGTGATAGTAGCTGCATAATAAATTTGGCTCCCTCAAGGTTGGGATTCCACTCGAAGTTCTCGGCGATATAGACCATACAGCCATCCATATCCTCCTCTGCGTCCAGGTCGCTGATTGCCTGCTCGTATGCCTCCTCGTCGCCATCAAACAGATCGCGAATCATCAGGAATTTGTCATTCAGGCCTACGCCATCCGAGAGTGATACAATCTTTGAAGCTGTAATCTCCTCGGCCAGAGGTGCGGGTGTAACTATTGTGTCAGCGAGAGTCTGTGTATTGGGTGCTATGGCTTCTGCCAGTGTGATGTTTTTGTCGGTACTGTCTGCCACGGTGTGCGGTGTAGTCTCCGGCTCCTCTCTGACAGGCTTTTCTACCTCAATCCCGAAATCGAAAATCTTTGAGATGTCAATCTCTTTCTCCTGTGCGGCGGGTTTTGTCTGGGGAGTGCTCTCGGCGTCGTTGTATATCGACATCATACGGATATGCTTTGAACGCGATGGACGTTTTGGCTCCTCCATGCCAAAGAGATTGCCGAAATTCTGTGCCGGCATCTCCTCTCTTGTGACCTCTGCGGCCTCCTCCTGATTCTCCTCTGCAAGCTCCTCCGGCTCTAATGAAGGCTCATCAAGAACAACTTCGTCTGCCGCATACTCTTCATTCGTTGCCTCCTCAAAGGGACTTACTTCATCATCTGTGGCTTCATAGAGAACATTCTCCTCTTCGGGCTCATTCTCCTCTGCAACCTCCTCCTCTTCGCTTGGCTCTGCTGCGAAGATTGCATTATCTTCATCCTCCTCGTCCTCTTCGGCGAACAAGAACTCCACCTCGATATCCTTCTCCTCGCTAACCGCGTCAGTTGTCGGCATTATGCCGACCAATGGTGACTGCTCGACCTCTGCCGGAGCCTCAACAGGCTCTACTCCAAAACGCAAATGCTCATACAAGGCTTTGAGTTTGTCAAGGGCCATATCGTGCTCGATGGTTGATATGTTGGTATCATCACTCCACGATGCAACCAACTGCGAGAGTTTCGCTATCTCTGATTTTATAAAATCTACATTCATATACTTTGCAAATATTTTCCCAAAGGTAATAATTTTTCAGCATATACTTCGTATAAAGCAAAAAAATAGCCCTCGGAAAGGCTATTTTTTTGTGAGAATTTGGAACTGAACTGTTTTACCAAAAATATTCAAACTCTTCGGCCCGTTGTCGCATCTTTTCAAACAACTCGTCAGAGCAGCCTCCCATTACGCTGTCAAATCGCCTGCGGCACGACTTAACACGATGAATGGCCTGACTTAAATGACGAGTGTCGCGACTCTCCGCCGAGGTGTTGCGTTTTCGCAGTTCAGATAGCTGATGTATAGCATCTTGGAGGTCGTGCTTTGCGTTGTATCGCTCGCGCTGAACAGCATAAAAAGCGTTGATGCACATCAGCTGGGCTCCCCGAAACAGCTCGCTGCGGTCGGCCGAGTAGTGGGGCAGATTTTCAAATATAAACTCTGCCCATTTGTATTTGGCAACGGCTTGTTTTACCTCGTCAGCGATATAGAGAATCTGATTGGCGTATTCGTTGTTTATGCGGTCAAGTGCATATCTGTATATCTTCACTTTGTCGCCCGAGGTTGATGCTGCCGGAGCATAATAAACTGTGTGGTTTGATGAGGTCTCATTTGCTGTAATTACTGATAAATTTTCACGATTCATAATAATAAAGTTTTTGAAAGTTAAACAATGGTTATTCTTTTGACAATCAACTTTTTGCCGAAAGCGATTGTCGGCTCAAACACGTCAAAGAACGCCCCTGCCTGCGGAGCATCAGCTCGTCGGCAAGATTGAGAGTTTGTCGTAACTTTCTTCACTGCTCTGTGGCAGCGTGAATCGTGAATTTGTAAAAGAACTTGTGCTGCGAAAAAGAGCCTCGTTTAAGGTAGAATGCAGCAATCCGCACAGCAGAATACAATATCTGCTATCGGGTCATTTTTTTCTCGTAAAATCGTGTGATTTGTTCGTTGTTTGATGTTGCAAATATAGCTATTTTCTGCAATATCGCAAAATTTTGAATGAAAAACAGATGTAAGTAAGGAAATATGCTCAAAAATAACTATTTTTGTAGGCTAACTTTTGGAGTATAATATAAACAGATATAAAATGGCTTTACAATGTGGTATAGTTGGTCTGCCCAACGTAGGTAAATCAACTCTTTTCAACTGCCTCTCAAATGCAAAAGCACAGGCAGCAAACTTCCCTTTCTGTACTATCGAGCCCAATGTGGGCGTTATCACCGTACCCGACGAACGTCTGGTTAAGCTGGCCGAGATAGATAACCCGAAGAAGGTTATCCCCACGACAATCGAAATTGTCGATATCGCTGGCCTGGTTAAGGGTGCGTCAAAGGGTGAGGGTCTCGGAAACAAGTTTTTGGGAAATATCCGTAATACCAACGCGATTATTCACGTTCTGCGTTGCTTCGAGAATGGCAACATTACTCACGTTGATGGCTCGGTTGATCCCGTACGCGACAAGGGTATTATTGATACAGAGTTGCAGCTTAAAGACCTCGAAACCGTAGAGAACAATATCGGCAAGTGTCAGAAGCAGGCCGCAGCGGGCGATAAGACGGCAAAGCGTCGCTACGAGCTCCTGGTGCAGTTCAAGGAGGCTTTGGAGCAGGGTCGTTCGGCACGTACTGTCGAGACCGACAAGGAGGAACGCAAGCTTATTGCCGACCTCAATCTCCTGACCGACAAACCGGTGCTATATGTCTGCAATGTAGATGAGGCAAGTGCAGTAAGCGGCAATGAGCACACCGAGGCGGTGAAGGCTGCTATCGCCGACGAGAATGCCGAGATGCTTATCGTGGCGGCAGCTACCGAGGCCGATATCGCCGAGCTGGAGGATTACGACGAACGTCAGATGTTCCTGCAGGATATGGGTTTGGAGGAGTCTGGTGTGGCTCGTCTTATCAAGGCGGCATACAAGTTGCTCAACCTTCAGACATTCTTCACAACAGGTGCCGACGAGAGTCGTGCGTGGACCTTCGTGAAGGGTATGAAGGCTCCGCAGACTGCCGGCATTATCCACACCGACTTCGAACGCGGCTTCATCCGTGCCGAGGTTATCAAGTATGACGATTATGTGTCACTTGGCTCCGAGAAGGCGTGTCGCGATGTAGGTAAGATTGGCATCGAGGGCAAGGAGTACATCGTACAGGATGGTGATATTATGCATTTCCTCTTCAATGTTTAATAATTGTCTTGTGGGTTATTTTGTCGTTACGCTTGTTTGCGAAATGCTCATTTACACCAAGTAAACTCCGCTTTCGCAAACTTCGCAAGCCTAAAAATAACCTCACAATCCAATCATTAAAAGGGTAGTGGGGTGAAAGGCAACCCAATCTCACAAAACAACGTTTTGGGGAGTTTGAAATTGGTAGTTTTGTGCGATAGACATATCGTAGATTAGGATATGAACATCAAAAGATTTATAGACAATTATTCCAGTGCAATTGTATTGGTGGCGCTCGTTGCGGTGGCCGTTGTGCTGCTTGTTGCCTTTCCATCTGCCAAGTCGTGGGCATTTGTAATGTTGGCTTTGGTTATTGCTATTTTGTCGCCGGTAAATCAGCAAGCCATTCAATATTTCCAGAACCATGAGTGGCTGGGCTATATTGAACGCCTGTTTATACCCATGTTGCTGGCTAATTTTGCCGACAGCTATTTGACCGAGGCCTATCCCGAATTGGATTGCTTTGGAACGTTGGCCTTGCTTTTTGCCATATTTCATCTAATTGTGGCAGTGATTGTGTCATTGTGGTTCAAGTTGAGAGAGAAACAAAATAAATAAGAAACTAAAATAAAGAAAACTATGTCAAGAGAGGTTAGAGTACGCTTTGCTCCGTCGCCGACGGGCCCCCTGCATATGGGAGGTGTGCGTACAGCACTTTATAACTATTTGTTTGCACGCCGTCACGGCGGAAAGATGATTCTTCGTATTGAGGATACCGACTCTCAGCGTTTCGTTGAGGGTGCCGAGGAGTATATCATCGAGTCGCTGAAGTGGTGCGGCATCGAGATTGACGAAGGTGTAGGCGTGGGAGGCCCTCACGCACCATATCGTCAGAGTGAACGTCGCGAGATATACCTGAAATATGCCAAGCAATTGGTTGAGGCTGGCTGGGCATACTATGCTTTCGATACTTCGGAGGAGTTGGATGCCTTGCGTAAGGAGGCCGAGGCCAAGGGTGAGACCTTCGCCTATAACTACTCGGTACGCGAGAAGTTGCCCACATCGCTTTCACTGCCGAAGGAGGAGGTTGAGGCCCGCATAGCACGTGGCGATATCTGGGTTGTTCGCTTCAAGATGCCCGAGAATGAGATTGTCGAGATGGACGATTTGATTCGCGGTCACGTTAAGGTAAATACCTCTACTCTGGACGACAAGGTGCTTTACAAGAGTGCCGATGCTCTGCCAACCTATCACTTGGCAAACATTGTCGATGACCATTTGATGGAGATTTCGCACGTTATCCGTGGCGAGGAGTGGTTGCCGTCGTTACCTTTGCACTATCTGCTCTATAAGGCTTTCGGCTGGACCGATACGCAGCCGCAGTTTGCACACCTTCCGCTGTTGTTGAAGCCTACGGGAGGTGGTAAGCTCTCGAAGCGTGATGGCGACAAGATGGGCTTCCCTGTCTTCCCCTTGTTCTGGAAGTCACCCGCTACTGGCGAGACTGCTCACGGCTATCGTGAGGACGGCTACTTCGCCGAGGCATTCGTAAATATGCTGGCTCTGCTCGGCTGGAATCCCGGCACAGAGCAGGAATTGTTCTCAATGCAGGAGTTGATTGACGGCTTCTCGTTGGATAGAGTATCGAAGTCGGGTGCTCGTTTCCAGCCCGACAAGGCGAAGTGGTTCAATGCTCAGTATATGCACCGTAAGTCGGACGAGGAGCTGGCTGCTTTGTTCCAGCCTATCTTGAAGGAGCACGGCGTTGAGGTCTCTGATGAGTTGGCAGGCAAGGCTGCTGGTATTATGAAGGAGAGAGCAACCTTCATCACAGATCTTTGGGATTTGACATCGTATTTCTTCGTTGCTCCGACCGAGTACGAGGAGAAGCAGACCAAGAACTATTGGAAGGGCGACAACCCGGCACGCCTGCGTGAGGTACGCGAGGTGCTGGCCTCTATCGACGACTTCTCGAAGGAGAATACCGAGGCAGTTGTGGGAGGCTGGATTCAGGAGAAAGAGTATGGTATGGGCCAGATTATGAATACGCTGCGTCTGGCATTGGTAGGAGCCGGCAAGGGCCCCGGAATGTACGACGTTACGGCATTCATCGGCAAGGAGGAGTGCCTGAAGCGTATTGATGCTATTTTGACTAACTTAAAACCCGTAGAATAATGGAAATTATGCAACACATTTGGGGTTCTACCCCCGAGGGCGAGGCTATCGTTCTCTATACAATCCGCAACGCTAATGGTTGCGAGGTACAGCTCTGTAATATCGGTGCCTGCATCGTATCGGTGAAGGCTCCCGATAAGGATGGCAAGATGGATGACATCGTGCTAGGCTATAAGGATGCTATGAGCTACTTCGGTGATGGTGCAGCGAGTGGCAAGAGTGTTGGCCGCGTGGCAAACCGTATTGCGAAGGGTAAGATGACAATCGAGGGTGTGGAGTATAACCTCGAAATCAACAATGGCCCCAACCATCTGCACGGCGGTACAAAGGGCTTTGCAAATCAGTTGTGGGAGAGCCGCGTAGAGACTAACCGCGTAGTCTTCTCTCGCACATCACCCGATGGCGAGCAGAACTACCCCGGCGAGTTGTATGTCGAGGCCGGCTACTATTTCAGCGACGATAACGAGTTGGAGATTACCTATATGGCCCGCACCGACAAGACTACGGCTGTAAACCTCACAAACCACGTCTATTGGAACCTGGCAGGCGAGGGTAGCGGTCAGACCATTCTCGACCATGAGCTTCATCTGAACTGCTCACAGGTGCTGGAGATGGATCCTACGCAGATTCCTACAGGCGTAAAGCTTGATGTTAAGGGTACTCCGCAGGACTTCACCGCTTGGCGTAAGTTTGGCGACGAGATTTTGTCGGAGTTCAACCATATGAAGGATTTCAAGGGTTACGACCACTACTTCGTACTGGACGGCTGGCAGCCCAACATCTTGTCGAAGGTGGGCGAGTTGCGTCACGCAGCATCAGGTCGTAAGGTCGAGGTATTGTCATCACAGGCAGGTGCCATGGTCTATACCGGTAACTGGCTGGAGGGCGGTTGCCCCGTAACCAAGTCGGGTGGTCGCTATCAGGACTATTCGGGTGTGGCTATCGAGTGCCAGAACTATCCTAATGCCGTTAATGAGCCTTCATTCCCCTCGGCTATTCTAAATCCCGGCGAGACCTATTGCCAGAAGATTGTATTTAAGTTGGGCTTGATTGAGTAATGGAAGAGAAAGATTTAGAGTTGTTAAATACCTTTGCCGAGAATCTGTCAAAGGCTGTCGTTAAGCAATGCACTGACGATAAGTTGCTTGATGGACAGATGCTTACGGTAGAGGAGTTGAACGATAAGTGGCGTACGTCGGCAGCCGAGTATATGGCTGCCGCTGTGCCGCAGATTGCTGAATATCCGCTGGCAGCCATTGCGTGGGCCTGCTATATGGGTATGGGTGCTGCGGTGCTGTGGGATAAGTCGTGGGGCGAGTATAAGGATGCCGAAGACTGGTATTCGCTTATGGCCTCTCCGCGTGGCTTTGACGAGATGGACGAATATGTCGTAGAGTGCCTTGTGGGCTATTCTCTGACGAGTGCCGAGGCTCAGAAACTGGAAAATACCATTCGCAAATGTGCCTATCTCGCCGAGACTTTTATCCGCAAGGAGGGCGTTGAGCCACAGAGTGTTATGGCGTTCCATATCTTTGCCCGTACGGCGAAGGTCTTCTTCGAGCTGGGCGTGTCGCTGGAGTTGTATCATCGCGGCTATAAGTATGTCAAGATGAATGTCAATTTCGAGGGCGATGCTCCGGTGTCGTAGGCCGATATGCCGAGGTGCTATTGCTTGATTGCGTTAATTTCTTAAAATCTTTGGATAAAAGAAATAAATACCTTATTTTTGCACCGCAATTAGGTCAATTGACCAGATATGTGATGGTTCCGTAGCTCAGTTGGATAGAGCAACAGCCTTCTAAGCTGTGGGTCGTGGGTTCGAATCCCGCCGGGATCACTGAAAGGGAAAATCGAAAGGTTTTCCCTTTTTTGTTTTATA
>JAFNXQ010000007.1 GCA_017383445.1 Alistipes sp. | reverse complement strand
TGAACCTAGGACCCCATGATTAACAGTCATGTGCTCTAACCAACTGAGCTATTCAGGCATTTCTAAGAACGTTGCTTCTGTTTTGCGAGTGCAAATATAAAGGCTTTTTTTTGAACGTGCAAGAAAAAAATGAAAAAAAATGAAAAATTTTTCTATCTTTGTTGTATTAGAGTTTTTGTTTGAGAATGAAAAAGTGACCTATGTGTGCGAGAATGAGAATGATACGCGTAAAAGTTCTGTTTATTGTTATGATGACAATAAATTTGATGAATGTGTCGGCTCAGCAGAAATCTCTCGATTTTGATGCTTCAAGATGGGATTTTGGCGACATAGCGGAGGATGGCGGCAAGGTTGAACACACCTTCATATATAAAAATAACTCGTCAAAACCTATAGTTATTCTTAATGTGCGTACGGGATGTGGTTGCACTTCGTCGCAATACTCTCGCAAGCCCATTGCCGCGGGAGCATCGGGCGAGTTTAAGGTTGTCTTTGATCCTATGAATCGTCCGGGTCGGTTTGTGAAGAATATAAACATTACCACCTCGGCAGCCGATGAGCCCGTGGGTTTGTGGATAGAGGGTAATGTTTTGCCCCGCAAGAAGAGTGTCGAGGAGCAATACCCGTTTGATTTGGGGGGTGGCGTTCGTCTGGAATCCAATTTCCATGCCTTCTCCTATGTGGCACGAGGCGAGAGTGTGGAGGCGGTGATAGGCTGGGCGAACACCTCGAAGCGTGATGTTAGGATTAGGCTTATCCCGCGTGAGAGCAGTGGTCTGGTGCAGGTCGATATTCCCGATGTGTTACCGGCAGGAGAGAAGGGCGTGATGACTGTTATATATAAGGTAGAGCAAAATGCCCCTCGCTATGGAACTCTGAATGATGTTTTCGATATAGAGGTCGATGGCAAACCCTCTCGCACGTTGTTCAGCACGAATGCCGTGGCGGTTGATAAATTTGACAGAGAGTGCGACGATATATCAATGCCGATAGCTGTAGTTCCGAAAAAATATATTAAATTCGCAGAAGTAAAACACTCGTCGGTGGTTGTTGATGAGAGTTTGAAGGTCGCCAATGAAGGTGGTGGTGATTTGATTATCCGAGCCGTAGAATACGCTGGCAAGGGATTGCAATGCAGCTTGAAGGCGGGCGATATAGTCAAGGCCGGCAAGAGTGTTACGGTAAAGTTTACGCTTGACAGCTCTGAGTGCGATTATGGAGTATGGACCGATAGGGTACGTATCATTACCAACGACCCCGTGCATCCTATGCAGAGTTTGCGTGTTACGGCGATAATTGTAGATTAGTAATGAAACAATAAATATTCTCACAGATGTTTAAGATTGTAGAGAAACGATTGCTTGCAGATAATATCTATCTGCTGCGTGTTGAGGCTCCGCGTGTTGCCCGTAGTGCCCAGCCGGGGCAGTTTGTCATCGTGCGTGTGGATGAACAGGGCGAACGCGTGCCGCTTACAATAGCCGATTACGATGTGGAAAGCGGCCTTGTAACCATCGTTATTCAGACCATTGGTGTCTCAACCCGCAAGATGTGTGCGCTGGAGGAGGGCGACTCACTGGCTGATTTTGTGGGCCCGTTGGGTAACCCATCGGAGTTTGTTAATCTCTCGGCTGAGGAGTTGCAGAGGCGTCATTACCTCTTCGTTGCGGGTGGTGTCGGTACGGCCCCTGTCTATCCGCAGGCGAAGTGGCTCAATGAGCATGGTGCAAAGGTCGATGTTATCATAGGTGCCAAGACAGCCTCGTTGCTTATCTATACCGATGAAATGGCGAAGGTGTGCGACAATCTCTACATCGCTACGGATGATGGTTCTCGTGGCTTTAAGGGTATGGTGACGGCCAAGATTAAGGAACTTGTAGAGACCGAAGGCAAACAATATGACGAGTGCGTAGCTATCGGTCCGATGATTATGATGAAATTCGTTACCCTTACCACCCGCGAATACTCTCTGCCTACGACTGTGTCGCTGAATGCACTTATGGTCGATGGTACGGGTATGTGCGGTGCTTGTCGTGTGAGTGTTGATGGTAAAACTCGTTTCACATGTGTTGATGGCCCGGAGTTCGATGGTCATAAGGTAGATTTCGATGAGGCTATGCGTCGTCAGGCGATGTATCGCACGCAGGAGTCGGAGGCTAATGAGAAACACGAACATAAATGTAACTGTTATGGCAAATAAGATACCACGCGTCAGCGTTCGTGAGCAGGATGCTCGCCAGCGTGCCACTAATTTCGAGGAGGTTTGTTACGGATACAATGCCGAGGAGGCTCGCTTGGAGGCTTCGCGTTGTCTGAACTGCAAGAATCCACGCTGCGTGGCGGCGTGTCCCGTAAATATCAATATCCCCGCTTTTATCGGCAAGGTTAATGACGGTGATTTCGCAGCCGCAGCATCCATCATTGCCGAGGATAGCTCACTGCCAAGCATTTGTGGTAGAGTATGTCCGCAGGAGACGCAATGCGAAGGCTCTTGTATTCTGGGTATTAAGGGCGAACCGGTAGCTATCGGTAAGCTGGAACGCTTTGTTGGCGATTGGAGCCTTGAAAATGGTGGAAAGTCGGCGGTCCAGGCCGACGCCAATGGCCATAAGGTGGCAATCATAGGCAGTGGCCCTTCGGGCTTGGCCTGTGCGAGTGATCTGGCGAAGATGGGATACGATGTTACGGTATTCGAGGCTCTGCATAAGTTGGGCGGTGTGCTTGTTTATGGTATCCCCGAATTCCGTCTGCCCAAGGAGAAGATTGTAGCTCGTGAGATTGCTTCGTTGCGTGATTTGGGAGTTAAGTTCGAGACCGATGTGGTTGTCGGTCGCACGATTACTATAGACTCGCTGATGGAGGATGAGGGCTTCGATGCGGTATTCATCGGGTCGGGTGCCGGTCTGCCTCGCTTTATGGGTATTGAGGGCGAAAACCTCAATGGCGTAGTCTCGGCAAATGAGTTTTTGACGCGTGCCAACCTGATGCGTGCCTTTGCCGAGGAGTACGATACACCGATATATGTCGGAAAACGGGTAGTAGTTGTTGGTGGCGGTAATGTCGCTATGGACGCTGTACGTACAGCCAAGCGTCTTGGTGCCGACGCCGTTATTGTCTATCGCCGTAGTGAGGCAGAGCTGCCTGCACGCGTAGAGGAGGTGCATCACGCCAAGGAGGAGGGTATCGTATTTAAGATGCTTACCAATCCCGTGCGTGTGCTGGGCGATGATAAAGGCTGGGTGCGAGGTATTACCTGCGTGGAGATGACGCTTGGCGAGCCTGATGAGAGTGGCCGTCGTTCGCCTGTTGTGAAGCCCGACTCGGAGTTTGATGTGGAGTGTGACGTGGTTATTATGGCTTTGGGAACATCTCCCAATCCGTTGCTGAAACAGACAACAGCAGGGCTTGACACCGACCGCAGAGGCTGTATCGTGGCTTCGGAGAGTGGAGCAACATCCCGTCAGGGTGTCTTTGCCGGTGGCGATGCCGTTACGGGTGCAGCGACGGTTATTCTGGCTATGGGTGCAGGTCGTAAGGCTGCCAAAGCCATCGATGAATATATAAAGGCGAAGAGATAGATTTTCCCCAATACAAAAACAAAAGGCTGCCCCGAAAAGGCAGCCTTTTGTTGTGTCATATAGTCGGTTATTCCTCGCGAGAGAATGAATATGGACGGTCGGCGTCATTCGTTCCTCGTGAGAGGTTGGGCGTGTCACTCATACGGAACGACAGCTTGCCGCCACGCATAACCTCGTCAAAGGTTATGTAGTTGCGGGTGAAACGCTTGCCGTGTAGCTTCGCACTCTCGATATAGCGGTTTTTGTCGCTGTTCTCCTTCGCCTCAATAACGAAATCCTCGCCATTTTCGAGGTGCAGAACGGCACGCTTGAAGAGTGGGGCACCCATAATATACTCGTCGCTGGCGGGGCATACGGGATAGAAGCCCAATGCCGAGAATACATACCACGCCGAGGTCTGACCATTATCCTCATCGCCGCAGTAGGCATCGGGTGTGGGCGAGTAGAAGCGATTCATTACCTCGCGTACCCAATATTGTGCTTTCCAGGGCTCGCGAGCATAGTTGTAGAGGTAAATCATATGCTGTACAGGCTGATTTCCGTGAGCATAATTACCCGTATTCATCACTGTCATCTCGCGAATCTCGTGGATGGGGAAGCCGTAATAGCTGTCGTCAAAATGTGGCGGAACCGTAAATACCGAGTCGAGCATTGAGGTAAATTTCTCCTCGCCACCCATAAGGTCGATAAGGCCCTGCGGGTCGTGGAATACCGACCATGTGTAGTGCCAGCTGTTGCCCTCGGTGAAGGCATCGCCCCATTTCAGCGGAGAGAATGGCGTCTGGAACTCGCCATCCTTGTTGCGGCCACGCATCAGGCTGCTCTCCTTGTCGAATACATTGCGATAGTTCATTGCACGCTTTGCGAAGCGGTCAATCTCCTCCTGCGGGCGACCAAGAGCCTTCGCCAGACGCCAGATGCACCAGTCGTCATAGGCATACTCCAATGTGCGGGCCACGTTCTCGTTTATGTTCACATCATAAGGTACGTAGCCTAACGTATTGTAGTAATCTGCCCCCAGACGGCCCGACGAATGAACCGAGGGGTGGTGCTTCTCGGTACCGGCAAGGATACCTTCAAACATAGTGTCGGCATCCTCTACCTTCACACCCTTCAACCACGCATCGGCCAATACCGAAGCCGAGTTGTTGCCAATCATACACCAGCGATGACCGGGGCTCGACCACTCGGGATAGAATCCACTCTCGCGGTAGGCATTTACAAAGCCCTCCTGCATCTTTCTGTTCTCCTCGCGATAGACAATGTTGAGCAGAGGGAAAAGGCTGCGGAATGTATCCCAAAAGCCTGTTCCGGTGTAGAAATAACCCTTCTCAACCTTGCCGTTGTGGTGGCTGTAATGTACGATGTTACCCTCGGCGTCAATCTCGTGATGCTTCAATGGGAAGAGTGTTGCACGATAGAGTGACGAGTAGAACATTCGCATCTGGTCGAGGTTGCCTCCGCTGACCTCGATGCGTCCCAAAACATCGTTCCACGCCTTGCGACCCTCCTCGACAACCTGCTCAAAACGGTTATCTCCTAATTCACGCAGGTTAAGCAGAGCCTGCTCCTCGCTGATGAATGATGATGCTACGCGTGCGTGTACTTTCTCTCCCTTCTTTGTGGAAAAACCTACGACACTACCGACGTGGTGGCTCAGCTGCTCGGCTACGCCTTCTGCCAGCTTGCCATTGCAGAATGTTGCGGTATAGGTAAGAGGCTTGTCGAACTCCACTACAAAATAATTGCGGAAATTTGCGGGAACGCCACCCGAGTTGCGTGTGGTATAGCCTACGATGCGGTTATTCTCCTTGTCGATGCGGATATATGAACCACCGTCAAAAGCATCAATTACGATAAACGACTTGTCGCTTTCGGGGAATGTGAAGCGGAACAT
>JAFNXQ010000075.1 GCA_017383445.1 Alistipes sp. | reverse complement strand
GATATCCAGAAATGTCTTCTTTTCAGCGCTCAGAGCCTCCTCCTTCGGAAAATGACTCCAAAACGAGTGTATGACTTGCCTCATCTCGGGTGTGAGGTACGACAGGTCCGATTCCAGCACCTTCAGGTCATAGATGTTGCGGAACAGCATATCGGCATCAATCATATAGTTGTCTATAAGATTGAAGTCACTCAACAAGGTCTCTCCCCAAGCATAGAATTGGTCGAAACTCTCATCGTGGAAGGTTGAATAGACCTTATATAACTCGCTTATAATGCGTATTTTATTGCCTATTTTGAGGGGCGTTGCGGTGTGCATCACATCGTCCATCGACATATATTCGGGCTGCCAAATGGGTCTGTTTGCCACCTTCGATATGGCCTCCGACAGGAAAAGCCTTGCTCGGCGTGTCGGCACAACGATAGTAAGCGACGAAATATCGCTGCCATAGCGGCTGTAAAGCTGTTGAGCTACTTCTGATAAAAAGGTGTTCTGCATAGAAAAACAATTTGGTCACGAAAATAGCAAAAGGAAAGCACTTTTCCAATACTATTATACCGCCAAATTGTATAAAAAATGATTTGACTTGTCCATCTGCTAACATTCAGGCCGTTAGTCGAAAGACTGCATTCCCGACTGTGCGATGCGAATCATACGCTGATACTCGTCGGGCGTAAGCTCCATAAAGAAGTAGTGGATAGGGTCGATGCGTATGCCGTTGTAGCGTACTTCGTAGTGCAGATGTGGAGCAAGCGACAGTCCGGAGTTGCCCGAACGGGCTATTACATCGCCACGCTGCACCTTCTGTCCTCGTGTTACAAGTACGCTTAAAAGGTGGCTGTATGATGTCTGGTAGCCGTTGCCGTGGTCGATGACGATGGTCTTGCCGAGTGTTGAACTCTTGTCGGAAATCTCCTTTACCGTGCCGTCGGCGGTGGCAAAGATGCTTGAACCCTCCGCTACTGTATAGTCCACACCCTGATGCGATTTAAGCGTGCGGAAGAAGGGGTTCAGGATTGTTCCGTAACCGGCCGTAAGCAGTGTCAGCTGCTTGTTGATGACGGGCTGAATCGAGGGGATGTTGTTGCCCTTGCCCTCCAACGCATCGCTTCGCGTGCGAATGGTCTCCCAGGCCAACTCTACATCGTTCATCTTCTGCTCTAATTTCGTGATGCGTTGGGTGATGTCGGTGTGTAGTTCCCGCTTCGACTTTGATATGTTCTGCTCGTGCAGAATGACTCTCTCGTCGCCCTGTTCGGTGTCGAGGTCATAGGGGTCGGTCTCAAACAAAATGCGAAAGACACTCTTGTCCCTCTCTGTGATGTTACTCATCACCATCTCCAATGAGTCGTAGCGTGCCGACATAGCGTCATATTGCTGCTGCAACTCTTCGGTAGCCTGACGCATCTGGCGTTCGTAGGGTGTATCAAACAACAGCGAGAAGACTATGTAGTAGAGCATAATGGCACCCATCCAGGCAAATAGTCGGATGATGTTGCGTATTATGCGTCCTCTGATGCTACGCTTCGTCGTTCGTATGTCGTTTGTTTTACTCATTTTTTTTTCTTAAATGCTTTTCTTGCACAGCCATTTATTCCGCCTCGTAGGTCTCCTCCTGAATCTGGTTCATAAGGCTCTTGTAAGCCTCGGCCGACATATTCTTGTCGAAGTAGTTAATCGGGTTTACCGGCGAATTGCGATATATCACCTCATAGTGCAGGTGTGGGGCCGTTGAGATACCCGTGTTACCAAGGTCGGCAATCAGCTGTCCTCGCTTTATGCTGTCGCCACGCTGAACATGAGATTTATTGAGGTGTGCATAGCGGGTCTTGTAACCAAAGCCGTGATTTATGACAACCTGCGTGCCATAGCCTGTGCGGGCACGGCTCAATATAACACTCTCCACAACGCCATCTCCCGTGGCAAATATGGGATCGCCCACGCGTCCTGCCATATCCACGCCCTTGTGGAATTTCCAGCGGTGCAGTTTGGGGTGCATACGATAACCGAATGCTCCAATCTTGTTTCGCAGGAGGCTTCTGTCAATGGGCCATATTGCCGGAATGGCGGTGGAGAATTTCTCCTTGTCCTTCGATAAAATCTGTAACTCGTCAAGCGACTTTGATTCCAGATAGAGAGAACGTGCCAGCTGGTCCATCTCCTTCCACACCGAGGTTATCATCGGCGAGAAGTCGTTGCCTTGCAGGTGGGCATATTTCTGCTCGGCGTAGGGTGTGTAGATGCCCTCGATTGAAAGCGTATCGGACGAGAATAAAGGCCTGTAAACCAGGTTGTCACGATGACGAATCTCGTCAATCTTTCGTTGCGAAGAACGTATCCTGTTCTGCAACACCTCATATCGCATCTCCAACTCACGCCTCTCATCGGCCAGACGGAACATTTTTGGCGTGTAGAAGAGTGACGAAAAGAGCAGATTTATCACCGAGGCGACAATGAATCCGATGAGCAGATTTCGTATGAGACGATACGACTTTATGCGATGCAAGACTCCTCGTTGCCCGCCGGTTGTGTCGTTATTCTGACTTTTTCGCCTCATATTCTTAAAATTATTCAATTTTATGGTGCAAATTTAGCGTAAAATGTCTAATTTTGCAATCCGTTACGGAATAATAACGATAATAATAACAAAAACGATATATTATGGAATCAAACAAAATCAGACAGGCTTTTTTGGACTTCTTTGCCTCAAAGGAGCATACTATCGTGCCCTCGGCACCTATGGTAGTGAAGAATGACCCTACGTTGATGTTCACCAACGCGGGAATGAACCAGTTTAAGGATATTTTCCTGGGTAATGCACCTCGCTTTACGCCGCGTGCTGCCGATACGCAGAAGTGTCTGCGTGTGTCGGGTAAGCACAACGACTTGGAGGAGGTAGGTCACGATACCTACCACCACACAATGTTCGAGATGCTGGGTAACTGGTCTTTCGGTGACTACTTCAAGAAACAGACCCAGGGCGCAGGGCATAGAGATCAGCGCCATGATACGGGAGGCGGACTCCTCGGTGGCGCGCACCTGAGAATGGTCGCCCAGAGTCAGTGCGGCGGTGATGGTGGGGATGCCGGAGACGG
>JAFNXQ010000074.1 GCA_017383445.1 Alistipes sp. | reverse complement strand
CCATAATACCCAAATTTCCATTGCGGAAAGCCTCCGCCATAGCCAATGGCACCTCAGCCTCGGCGAGAATAACCTTTGCACGTGCATCCTGTGCCTTGGCACGATTCTCCTGCTCCAAAGCGACCGCCATAGCACGGCGTTCCTCTGCCTTCGCCTGCGCGATATTCTTATCGGCGTCGGCCTGATCCATTTGCAGCTGAGCTCCGATGTTCTTACCCACATCGATATCAGCAATATCAATCGAAAGAATCTCAAATGCAGTACCTGCATCCAAACCCTTCTCCAACACCACGCGTGAGATAGAGTCGGGATTCTCCAGCACAACTTTATGCGATACAGCCGAGCCGATAGACGACACGATACCCTCGCCGACACGAGCCAGAACAGTCTCCTCACCGGCACCACCTACCAACTGCTTGATATTGGCACGTACCGTAACACGAGCCTTGGCGATAAGCTGAATACCATCCTTTGCCACAGCGGCAACGGGTGGGGTATTGATGACCTTGGGATTTACCGACATCTGCACCGCCTCAAAGACATCACGGCCCGCCAGGTCGATAGCCGTAGCCATCTTGAAGTCGAGGTTGATATTGGCCTTCTGTGCCGATACAAGGGCGTGTACGACATTCGTCACGTTACCACCTGCAAGATAGTGAGCCTCCAGCTCGTTGGCATCCAGCGTAAGGCCGGCCTTTGTACCCTCAATCATCGATGACACGATAACTGATGGCGGCACTCTACGCCAACGCATCAGGAAGAGCTGCAAGAGATTAATTCTTACACCCGACACCAATGCCGAGAACCACAATCCAACGGGGATAAAATAGAAAAACACCCAAATCGCCACGAAGAGTAACACTCCCGCAATGACAATAAAATATTCGTTCATAATTATAAAAGGTTTTAAGTTTCTTACTCCTCCACACGCTTGCGGACTATAACCGTAAAGTTATCAAATCCGACAACCTCGACCCGACTACGCTGGTCGATATAGACATCCACCGATTTAGCCTCATACACTTTGCCGGCAATCTCAATCTTACCCATAGGCGAAAGGCGTGACAGGGCAACGCCCTTATCGCCCGCTTTCAGCGTATTCTCCGGACGCTCGGTGCTCTCACCCTCGACCTTATCCTTCAAAGCCAGACGCTGCCACGTCTTTGCTCGCAACGAGAAGACCGTCACAACCAATGCCAGAGCAACTGCCGCAACAAGCGTGAGCATACCACCCACAAAGCCAAAACGGTCAAAGCCCAAATAGACAGCGACACCGTAGCTTACCAACGACAGAATGGCACCAACAGTAACTCCAGGCAGAAATACCAACTCGGCAACGAGAAAAAAAGCTCCCAAAATCAGTAGTACAATCATCAATCCCATAACTTATATCTTTTTAAGTTTGTTTGCCAACATATTTGCGTAGAGCATAGAACTATTCGCCTTTCAGCTCTACGACCTTAATATCAAGGCTCTCATCACACTTCATCAGAGCATTAGCCAGACGCTGTGCCACAGCCTTGCTGTCGAACATTCCTACGACAAAGGTGTCTTCCGTGAGTTTTGACACCTGACAGCCCGCAGCCATAGTAGCGATGATATCCTGTGCCATATCATCAAGCTGACCACCCTTGATTACAACACGGTACGACACATCGCCCACAAGTCCCTCCTCCGAGAGATTGGTCTTGCGGCCATCGCACCACTCAACGATGCGGGGGTTACGGAAACCCTTCTTCTTCATAATCTCAACGGCAGCCTCAGCCTCGGAACGGGTACGCAGACCTCCCGCATAATAGCTGTATCGACCATCCTCACCCTCCTCAACATAGAGAGGCACAGCCCCTCTGAATATCGATGTCGCCTGCGGCAGCTTATACGTTCCGAGCAAAATACGATAGATAGTACCATACTCATAAACCACACACTCCGGTACCGGATTTGACGAATTGTAGGGAGTACGGGCACGGAACTCAATCGGTGCATAATCGACGAATGAACGGCGGTCGATATCAAGCAGTGGCAGGCGATACTCCACCTGACGCACCGCACGAGCCTCATTCGCCAGCGAGTCAATAGAGTGGGGCAGATTGAGCAGACGAGCCACACACATCTCGTAGTTGATGACAACTGGCTTCTGCAAGCAATAATCGGCCAACACCTCCGACACACAGTTCTCCGCCAACATAGAGTGCTGCTGACGTGCCTCCGAGGTCATATTCTCCGTTAGGTCCAGCACATCATAGCGACCCTCCTTCTCCAAGAAATAGGAATAGACATAGGTTTTCTGGTCAAAAATCTCGGTCCACGCCCTCGCAAGACGCTTCTCAATAACCATATTTTCATCAATCTTCTCCGATATTGAGGCATACAATCTCTCGGCTTCGGATTCCAAAGAGGCCTGCACATATTTATCGTACAGCGACTTGATTTCGTTATAGTTAGCAACATATTGTACTACAAGCGATTTTGCCTCCGACTCCTTCTGATGTGCCTTTATAAGTAAATCGTAATCCTCAGCAAGAATACTTTCGCGAAAATAGGGATTCTCAAAGATTGAGCCTGTTGATTGTGCTGGCAAGGACGCCTCTTTCAGCACCGTTGAGAGGACAAACTCCTGCTCTATGGCGTTGATTCTGTCAATCAGCTTTATCTTGTCCTGACGCAACGCTATCATCTTTGTCTCAACCTCCGACAATTGCTCCGACAACGAGCCAATGGACTCTCGAGAGTCAGCATTCCGCTTATCGGCAAGCAGACGCATATCCTGTCGCAGGCCACTCATCACATTCATCAGAGAGTCCGCACGATGGGTCAATCGCACATCTTGCTGCAAAAGTTGCATATACTCCTTATTATCGGCCAACTCAGGCACTCGTGCCACAACCTCCTGTGCCACCGTATTTTTCACAGTACAGCACATCAAAAGGGTGATTAGTATAGTTATTCTGCAATATCTCATCATCGCCACCATCTTATAAAGAATAGTTGAATCAAACCAAATATCTCCAGACGTCCCAGCAACATCAGGAACGTCAGATTCGCCTTCATCAGAACCGGCAGAGCCGAGTAGTTGTCCATCACGCCTACATCACCAAAACCCGGACCTACATTACTTGAACAGGCCACAGCCGACGAAAAGCCGGTCATCATATCAGCCCCAAGAAGCGTATTGACAAATGTACCCAACAGTATCATCATCATAAACGCCACGGTATATACCATCACGGTATTGAGCATATCCTTATCCTGTGGGATACCGTCAATTTTCGTGCGGAAGATAGCAGCGGGGTGCTGCTGACGACGCAGACGGTTACGCATCATCTTTATCGCCAACAATAGTCGGTCTATCTTCAAACCGCCCGAAGTAGAACCCGCACAAGCACATACCAGCGAGCAGAATATAAGAATCAGTATAGCAAACGAGGTCCACGTGTTGCAATCGGCCGTAGCGAAACCGGTAGTGGTAATTAGCGACACGACATGGAACAGAGCATAACGCAATGACTCAAATATGTTGGGGTATATATCTGCACTCCAAAGACTTAATGCCACAAGCACCGCCGAAATGATTATAACACCAAAATAGAAGCGTGTTACCTCCGAACGGAAGATATTATTCGGTTTGTTGGTAAATGTCGCATATATAAGGCCGTAGTGAATACCCGAAATTACCATAGTCGTCATAAGCATCGCCTCCAAAAGCGGAGAGTTAAAGAATGCGATGCTTGCATTCTTTGTGCTAAATCCACACGTTGCCGTAGCCGACATGGCATGACACACGGCATCAAACCAGCACATACCTCCCAACTTCAGTGCGAAGGTGGTTATAATGGTAAGACCAACGAATATCGACAAGATAATACGAACGATTGTCTGCGTACGATAGTTGAAGTTATCCTTTGCCAGTGACGATATCTCCACGTTCGACAGCATCATTTTGCTCCTTCCGATAGAGGGCAATATAACCAACGCAAACATAATAACACCCACACCGCCTATCCAGCAGGTCGAATTACGCCAGAAAAGCAGACCACGGGGCAGAGCCTCGATATCGTTCAGGATAGAAGCTCCCGTAGTGGTAAAGCCCGAAACACTCTCAAACCAGGCATTGATAACCGAAAACTCGCCGCCCCACATAAGATAGGGGAACATACCGACGATTGATGACACAACCCACGCACCTACCACAATACAGTAGCCCTCTTTCTGCGAAATATTGTTCGTCGGTGGAACGAATATCAGAGGGAAGCAACCGAGCAGCAGGGTAAGCAGCGAGGACATCACCAGCGGAGAGTATGACGTATCCATATCACTCACATAGGCGATACCGGCCGAGAGCAACATAAATGCCGCCAGCACCAACTGCACAAAGCCTATATATCTGATTACTACGCCAAATCGCAAATCCATAGCACAAATGTTTTCGAGGCTATTTTTGACCCTTCGGATTATTCACTACCGACTCTATCTTCTCCTGTAGCTCACGCATCTCATCGCGGCTCTCCGCCTTAACACTGAACGGGATTCTGTAACGGATAGTGTCACCCAGACTGTTATTCATCGCCACGATGGGTTTGATGACTGCCACCACAATAAAGTAGTAGAACATCAGCAAAATAGCAATCATCACAACCAGCGAGATAAATACAGGCGTCACAGCACGATACGCATTTCGGCTCAATCTCTCGGCACGCGGAGTCAAGGCCGTCTGGGCATTTGACATCACCTGCATAATAGAGTTGCTCGTCACGTTATATGCCGGCAGATATACCTTATCGTACCACTGACGGCTATTAAACGAGTGCTGCGTCACAAGCGTATCGTTCTGTCGCGAAAGTACCTGCTGTTCAACAGCTCGACTGACCAGCAGCTGCTCGACAACCTGCTCCAAATGCATAGCTGAATGATCCAACGAATCAAACAGAGCAGCAGCCGACTTATTGGATTCACCGCGGGCCTGTGCTATCTTTGCACGAACAGCTTCGGATGTGACACGACAAGAATCAACATACGATGTATCACAAAGAATAACATAACTGACAACAGCTCTGTCATTCGCACGAATAGCATCAAGCATAGTCTCCGACAACTCGATACTACGCTTGTTACTCGCCAAGATTGACTCAATATCGGTACTCATATGATTCAGCTCATATAATGATACCAATCCCGAAAAGAAGAGCAACACCACAATACTCAAAAAACCTATCGTTACTCTTTTACGAATACCAGTCATAATCAAATGCATTAATACCAATTATGCAAATATAGAAAAATTAATCGTAATATCGACTCTTTTTCCTTTGGAAAAAAGTTTTATTCTACTATTTCAGCACACACATCGCCGTCGGGCTCTATCGCAACAAGGCGTACACGACATATTTTATTAATCAAATCGCGGCGGTAGGGCATCTTCACTCTCACATAATTACCCGTATATCCCAACATCATTCCGCCCTTCATCGTACTCTCCCACAGCACTTCGGCCTCGCTACCGACCATTGAACTGCAAAAATCATAATGCAGCTGACGACACAACTCCTCCAGTCGTTCCACTCGCTGCGTAGAGATGCGTGCAGGCACCTTATTGGGCATATCAACAGCTGGAGTTCCGGGGCGTTCTGAGAATGGGAATATATGCAGGAACGACGGCTTCAAACCAGCCAGCAGGTCGTATGTAGCCTGAAAATCCTCCTCCGTTTCGCCGGGGAAACCGGTAATAACGTCAATACCGATAAATGAGTCGGGCATCAGCTCTCTCACTTTGTTGATTCGGTCGGCAAACTTCGCCGATGTATAGCGACGACGCATCAGACCGAGAATCTTGTCCGAGCCACTCTGCAAGGGGATATGGAAGTGGTGCTGAAACTTGGGCGAAGATGCACAAAACTCTATTACTTCGTCAGTTATAAGATTTGGCTCAATCGACGATATACGGTAACGTTCAATACCTTCAACATCGTTCAAAGCACGCAGCAAATCGACAAACTTCTCACCCGTAGTACGGCCAAAATCACCTGTATTGATTCCCGTAATGACAATCTCCTTCAAGCCAAGTGCAGCAACAGCCTCCGCCTCCTTAACCAGATCGGCAATGGGCATATTGCGACTCGCCCCACGAGCATAGTGGATAGTGCAATATGCACACTTATAATCGCAACCATCCTGCACCTTCAAAAACGAACGTGACCTGTCGTTAGAGGAGAAGGCTGCAAAGAAGCGGGTGATCTCTTCACAATCGCACGAAGTGACACATTTACGGCCCTGCATAGCAATATCCACCACAGCTTTATATAAATCGCCTTTATCATTATTGCTCAACACGATATCAACACCATCAATAGCTGCTATATCGTGCGGTTTAAGCTGGGCGTAACATCCCGTAACCGCTATTATAGCCTGTGGGTTACGGCGATGCAGTTTGCGTATCAGATTACGACACTTCTTATCGGCGTGCTCAGTAACCGAACAACTGTTTATCACGCATATATCACACTCCTCGTTGACACCCACACGAACAAAGCCGCCCTCCTCGAACTGGCGGGCAATAGTGGAGCTCTCCGAAAAGTTGAGTTTGCAGCCCAACGTATGAAAACTTACTCTGTGTTTCATCTCATAAATATCAAAATTCATTGCGAAATTATAAAATCTTGCTCAAATAGTGAAAAAGTTTTGACTCAATCCGATAAATTAGATATTTTTGCACAACATTTTTACAGTTTTTACCCAATAAATGGAATTTATTGCCGACATATTGCGTTACTCCTACCTCTCAAACGCACTCCTTGCCGCCATACTTTGCGGCATATTGTGTGGCATCGTGGGAACTTACATCGTTTCTCGACGTATGGTCTTTCTGTGCGGAGGTATCACACACTCGTCATTTGGTGGTTTGGGTGTTGCTTTCTATCTGGGCATCAACCCCATAGGCGGAGCCTTGCTATTCGCCATTTTGTCGGCCGTGGGCATCGAGTGGGCCTCCGACAAAGGCAAGATACGCGAAGACTCAGCCATAGGCATCATCTGGTCGGTGGGAATGGCTACTGGAGCTCTCTTTATGAGTCTCACTCCGGGCTATATGTCGGGAGATCTGGCAAGCTATATGTTTGGCAGCATCATCTCGGTTTCGGCAACAGACGTCAGGATGCTATGCCTTACAACAGCATTGTGTGTTATAGGAGCCATCATCTGGTGGCGACCCATTATGTATATGGCCTTTGACCGAACATTTGCAGCAAGCCAGGGCATCAACACACGCATCGCATCGTACATTCTCTCGATTGTCGTTGCCATCACAATTGTAATGGCCATCCGCATTATGGGTATCGTTCTGCTACTTTCGCTGTTCACGATTCCCGCCGTTACGGCCAATTCATTCACAAAATCATACGCAAAGATAACCTTATGGGCCGTGGTAATAGCCGTCACAGGAGCCGTCACAGGCCTCATTGTGAGCTATTATTGGGAAATACCATCAGGGGCGAGCATAATATTTACACTTGCATTGATGTTGATTGCGGTAAAAATATTATCTTTGCGAAGCAAAAAATAGCAAGAATGCGAATTAAGACCATACATAGATTAGTCATAAAGTCATATTTAGGCCCATTGATTCTGACGTTCTGTATCGTGACGTTCGTTCTGATGATGAACTTCCTGTGGCGATACATCGACGAATTGACGGGCAAGGGACTCGGTGCAGATGTGATTATAGAGCTTCTGTTCTACGCCACCATCAACCTTATCCCCATGGGCTTGCCGTTGGCAATGCTCTTTGCAGGTATTATGACACTGGGCAACCTCGGAGAGAACTACGAGTTGCTGGCAATGAAGTCGGCGGGAATGTCGCTTTTCCGCATACTCAAACCGCTTATCATACTGGTCTTTTTCCTATCTATCGGCAGTTTCTTTGTGGTAAACAACCTCGTTCCGTATGCCAACAAGAAGATGAACAGTATTCTCTACAACATCAACAACCAGAAGCAGGT
>JAFNXQ010000073.1 GCA_017383445.1 Alistipes sp. | reverse complement strand
TTCTGGCCTTAATGCTGTCGCTAGTGGAGATTTTAAGGGCTATCAGTTTAACGGGTGGACTATGGGTATATAATTGATATTTAATACCCACGCTTGTATCTTACTGCATTTCTTGCCGATAATGGCAAGTTATATATACCGTTCACACATATCACTCACTAAAATACCCCTCCCCAAAACAAACTATGGGGAGGGGTATTTAAACAATATGATTGGTGGAGATTTTATATAATCCCACTAACGCTTGCAACTTCTCTTTCGTAGGCGTCAATCATCGAACCTTTGGTGCGGTTTATTATCCTTATACCCTCCATGCGAGCATATTCGGCCAGCACTTCGTGACCTCGGAATAACTCGGCAGTCTCTGCCAGATAGGAGGCCATAGTGTAGGGGCGTGGCGGGTTGGTGGCGTTCACAAATATAGGCTTCGGCTCGGCGGGCGAAGAGTCGTAGTAGTGGCTCTGCGTGCGACACAGACGATTGTCGTCATCCACCATCAGGCCCTCCAGTAGCGTGTGGTCCACGCCATAAAGTTCGATGGTACGATAGCCGAGCTGCATAGCTATAAACTCACCATTCTGTACCACCGTGCCGAAATTACCCGACCCCAGACCTCGGCGATAGCACCAGAACTCTACATTGCGAAATCCTCGAAACAGTGTCGTGTGAAATCTCACGATGCGGATGTTGGGGTTGCCTTCTACGGCCTTGACGTAATCGAATCGTTCGGGATTGTAGTACTGCACATAGAGAATCATCGGCCAGGAAACCTTCTCGGCAAGGGCTTTGTACATATCCCTCACGCGGTCGCTGCATCCCGCCTCGCGAAAGAATTGCGGGTCGGACAGAACATAATATTTAGGCTTCAAAACAGTAAACTCCTCACTCGCAGCGAAGAAATTTACAGCCATAATATCGCCCTTTTCCCACGCCTTTTCCTCGATGAGTCGGGGCATCTGCTCTCGCAGTGAGGGCCCGTTGCCGAGTATCAGCATCTTGCTGTCGGGGTGTTTGTCGATGGCTCCGGCACGCTTGATATGGTTGCGGAAATCCTCCTTCACAGCCATTGTGGCGAAGAAGAGCAGCGTATCAAACGAATCGCGTATGGCCTTTATGATTTTCTCGGTAAATCGCATTGTCTTGAATTTTACACTATTGCAAAACTAATAAAATATAGTTACATTTGCAATTATATGACACAGAGTTGTGATATATCGGTTGTGATACCCCTCTATAATAAGGCGGGCGAGGTGTCGCGTGCCATATCGTCGGTGCTGGGGCAGAGCCTTTTGCCTCGCGAGATTATCGTTGTGGATGACGGCTCTACGGATGGCAGTGGCGATATTGTTGCCGCCATAGAGTCGCCACTTATTCGCCTGATACGTCAGGAGAACAAGGGTGTGAGTGCAGCCCGCAATGTTGGTATCGAGGCGGCAAGTTCCAAGTGGGTGGCTTTGCTGGATGGAGATGATGCGTGGTGTAGCGATTTTCTCTCTACGATAGCGTCACTTATGGAGCAATACCCCTCGTGCGGAGCATACTCTACGGCTTTTTATGTTGAGCAGGGCGATGAACGCGTAGCGGCCGATACGCCTGCCGATGCCGGCATAGTGGATTTCTTCGCCGAGGCTATGACCCGCTATGTCATTATTCCCTCTACGGCGGTGCTGAATCGTGATTTGGTGTTGTCGCTGGGCGGTTTCCCCGAAGGTATGCGACTCGGAGAGGATCAATACCTGTGGACGAAAATTGCCCGACAGTCAGATATTGCTTTTTCGCCAAAGAAGATGGCTATCTACTCGCGTGCGGCTTCCAACCGTTCAGCCTCTATCTATCGTGCGGAGCAGACCCGTTTTTCGTTTGAGGAGCTGTACGACTCTGCGGAGAGTGATTTGAGTAACGAGTATATAGCTCGCGTGGCTCTGGGCAAGGCTCTTGTGGAGAGTGTCAAGGGTGGAACAGCTGCGGCAGCTCGTGCTGCGAAATTTTTCTCATATACACGCCTCTCGCGACGAGCATTATGGAAGGTGCGGGTGCTCAACTCGCTGCCGCGGTTTATGCGTCCTTCGGTGCTGGCGGCGTATAATTGGTTAGCGTGGAAGATTGCTCATAAAGGACTGTAATATAAAAAGGAGGCCGTCAGCCTCCTTTTTTCTTACCTATTTATTCAACCCCGCCTTGGCGATGGCCTCGGCTAAAAGAAAATCATCGGGATTATCGATGTCTATGCTCTCTATGCGGTCGGTGACGGCAATATAGGGCTTGTCGCCTATGCGGCGATGCTGCTCACGCCATACATCGCGGCGGAAGATGAAGAATGCCGATGTCTCTACATATACAGCCTCCAAATCCTGCGTGGAGGAATATGCGACAGCGAATAGTTCAGCGGCTGACCTTCGTACCACGCAAAACTCTGCTCCTTCTTTGCACTGAAAGCCGAGTCATAGCCTTCGCACTCTACCTTTCGGAGAGCCTCCTCGATGGTTGCGGTGCGGATGAAGGGCGATGTGGTGTGTGCCAGAATATATATGTCGGCATCGACCTCGCTTGTGAAAGCATCATAAATCTCTGCTCCCAGAGTCTCGTTTGAGTCAAGTCGTGTGTCGCGTTGCAGGAACTTCACACCCTCGGGCAGATACTCCCTAATAGCGGGGCTGCTGCAATATATATAGACCTCGTCGATATTTTCTGCCGCTGCCAGAGCATCCAGGATGTGTGTCAGCAGTGGGCGGCCTCCCAGCTCTCGCAGGTTTTTGCCCACGACGCGTTGGCTGTTGAGGCGAATAGGAACAAATGCAACTCTCTTCATTGGTTATTGTACTAAAAGATTACAGCCTCTTATGTCGGCACCCGTCAGTCGGCCCTCAATCATAAATGAGCCATCGGCAAAGGTGTGGCCCACGTCCTGCGTGGCGATAAAGGCACACGACGAAAGGTTCGCCAGGTCGATGATGTTTATAGCTCCTCGCTTGCCTGCGGGCAGAATCTTCAACGGGTTGTTCACATCACGCACAAGCACTCGCATCCACTTGGGCGACAAAAAGATACCCATGCCGGCAGAGTATGCCTGCGAAGTCAGCTCGGCCATGCCATACTCCGAGTGGATGGTCTCCACGCCGAAAGCCTCGGTCAGTATCTTGTGAAACTCCTCCTTGGGCAACTCTTCACGGTGCCCCTTCATTCCGCCAGTCTCCATAACAATAGTCTGCTGCAACTTCGGAGCATATCTCTCGGCCAGATCCCATAGGGCATAGCTCACGCCGAGCAATATCTTCGGCTTTGTGTCGGCGGCCATATCGGCCAGCAGTTTGTCGTAGTCATCAAGGTAGAACCCTCCCGAGCCGCAACGTGCGAGAAGCCTGTCCACCATATAGACCAGCGATGAGCCTTCGCGTTGCAGGTAGTTGGGCAGGAGTCCGTATATGCTCCAACCCTCCGCCGCACCATAGAACTGCTCAAAGGCGGCAGTAAAGGTGCGCTCGTAATGTGCAAGGCTCTGCATCGGGTGGCGTGAGGGAATCTGTCCTGTTGTGCTGCTCGAAGTGAAAACCTTTTCGGGCGTTGTGTCGCCGCAATATATGTCGTGCGACTTGAATAGCTCAATCGGCAGGAAAGGAATCTGCTCTATGCTTTTGACGCTTTGCGGGTCGATACCCAAAAGCCCGATATATTGACGATAGGGCATACACCTCTCGGCCTGACATCGGAACAACTCCAACGCCACAGCCTCAAACTCCTCGTCATTACGGATGGAAAATATTTTCTCGTCAGTCAGCGACATGGCATCTCTTATTAAAACACAATCCAAAACAGGATGTTGTTTTTACAGCACCCCGTTTTGGATTTATGAATCTATATTCGACTACTTCTTGCTCTTCGGTGCAAGAATCATATTCATCTTCTTACCGTCAAGCTTGGGCATAGCCTCAACCTTTGCAATCTCCTCCAGGTCGGTAGCAAAACGCAGAAGAAGAATCTCGCCCTGCTCCTTGAAGACGATTGAACGTCCGCGGAAGAATACCGAAGCCTTAACCTTCGCACCCTCCTTGATGAAGTTCTCGGCGTGCTTCAATTTGAAGTTGTAGTCGTGGTCGTCGGTCTGCGGACCGAAACGAATCTCCTTGATTACGACCTTGACCTGCTTCGCCTTAATCTCCTTCGCCTTACGCTTCTGCTGGTAGAGGAACTTCTGGTAGTCGGCAATGCGGCATACGGGGGGATCTGCCTTGGGCGAAATCTCGATGAGATCCAACTCCATCTCGTCAGCCATAGCCAACGCCTCACGCAACGATACAACGGTATTAGGCTCTACATTCTCGCCTACAAGGCGTACTGTGGGGGCCGTAATCTCGTTGTTGATACGGTTGGGGTTCTCCTTCTCGGGACGCTTGCCCCTCTGCTGGGGGTTGTTTCCTCCGCCGTTCATCGGACGGGGTGGAAACGGTTTTTGTGTAATTGCCAAATTAGTAATTGTTTACTTGTTGTTATTAGTGTGATGTTATTTAAGCCATCTTGTTTGCTTCAATCTCGGCATCAACCAGCGAGTTGATATGCTCGGCGAACTCGGCAATGGTCATAGCTCCCTTGTCGCCCTCGCCCTGCACGCGAACTGAAACCTTACCCTCGGCCTCCTCTTTCTCACCTACGATGAGCAGGAATGGGATACGCTTCAACTCGTTGTCGCGAATCTTACGGCCAATCTTCTCGTTACGTTCATCAACCTGCACACGCACATCCTTCTTACCCAGGTCGCGGGCAACCTTCTGTGCGTAGTCGTTGTACTTCTCCGAGATAGGCAACACAACAGCCTGGTCGGGGGTGAGCCACAATGGGAAGCGACCTGCTGTATGCTCCAGCAACACAGCCACGAAACGTTCCATAGAGCCGAATGGTGCACGGTGAATCATAATCGGGCGGTGAAGCTTATCGTCAGCACCCTTGTATGTAAGGTCGAAACGTTCGGGGAGGTTGTAGTCCACCTGGATAGTACCCAGCTGCCAGCTGCGGCCCAGAGCATCCTTAACCATAAAGTCCAATTTGGGGCCATAGAATGCAGCCTCACCCAACTCAACGGTGGTGTTGAGGCCCTTCTCCTCGCAAGCCTTGATGATAGCGCCCTCAGCCTTCTCCCAGTTCTCGTCTGAACCGATATACTTCTCCTTATTATTAGGATCGCGCAATGAAATCTGAGCTGTGTAGTTATCGAACTTCAATGTGCGGAAGATGTAGAGCACGATGTCAATAACCTTCTCGAACTCCTCCAACAACTGGTCGGGGCGAACGAAGAGGTGAGCATCGTCCTGAGTAAAGCTACGCACGCGAGTAAGGCCGTGCAACTCGCCCGACTGCTCGTAGCGATATACAGTACCAAACTCCGCCAAACGAACGGGAAGGTCCTTATATGAGCGGGGCTTCGAGCGGTAAATCTCGCAGTGGTGGGGGCAGTTCATAGGTTTGAGCAGATACTCCTCGCCCTCAAACGGAGTGTGGATAGGCTGGAACGAATCCTTGCCATACTTTGCGTAGTGACCCGATGTAACGTACAAATCCTTGTTACCGATATGGGGAGTGATAACCTGCATATAGCCGTAATCCTTCTGAATCTGACGAAGGAAACGCTCCAAGCGGTCGCGCAACTCTGCTCCCTTGGGCAACCACATCGGAAGACCCTGACCTACACGCTGTGAGAACATAAAGAGTTCGAGGTCCTTACCGAGCTTACGGTGGTCGCGCTTCTTAGCCTCCTCGATCATTGCAAGGTACTCGTCAAGCATCGACTTCTTGGGGTATGATACACCATAGATACGGGTAAGCATCTTGTTCTTCTCATTACCGCGCCAGTAAGCACCTGCCACAGAGGTCAGCTTAACGGCCTTGATAACGCCTGTATTGGGGATATGCGGACCACGACAAAGGTCGGTGAACTCGCCATTGGTATAGAATGAGATAGTGCCATCTTCAAGGTCCTGAATAAGCTCAACCTTGTACTGGTCACCCTTCTCGGTAAAGGTCTTCAACGCATCGGCCTTCGACACCTCGGTGCGA
>JAFNXQ010000072.1 GCA_017383445.1 Alistipes sp. | reverse complement strand
TTTTCAATTCTTTTTACTTATGGTTTTTGCGAAACTATAATATTTCATTTATACATCAATAATCAACAGCATATTTTTCAGCATATTACACTTTTCGGTTATTCGACCACCTGTTCAGACTCAAAAAGCAATAAAATCCCTCTCGGCAACCTTCGCGACAGTCTCATTTTTCCAATAGTAATATTATCCAATATTTAACCTTTTTACTACACAATCAAGAGCCATTCAGAGAGTTTTTTGCCATATTTTTCGGGGGCCGAATTGCGAGTCAAAAGAAAAAAATTTGCTACTCTGCGAGGGTTGTATTATCTTTGCGAAATGTAGTGTCTTACCTTGCAGGTAAGATAGTCATTAATGCAGAGAAGACTAACACAATACGAAATATGGAATATAATTTCAAACAAATCGAGGCCAAATGGCATAAGGAGTGGGAGAAACGCAAAACCTACCACGTGGAGGTAGATAACAACCGCCCTAAATTTTATGTTCTGGACATGTTCCCATATCCATCGGGAGCAGGTCTGCACGTAGGCCACCCGCTGGGTTACATTGCATCGGATATCTACTCGCGTTACAAGCGTCTGTGCGGCTTTAATGTCTTGCACCCAATGGGTTACGACGCTTTTGGTCTGCCCGCCGAGCAGTATGCTATTCAGACAGGTCAGCACCCTGCTGTAACTACCGAGCAGAACATCACACGCTACCGCGAGCAGATGGACAAGATAGGTTTCTGCTACGATTGGGACCGCGAGGTACGCACCTGCGAGCCGGAGTATTACAAATGGACACAGTGGGCATTTTTGAAGATGTATGACCACTACTACAACCGCCAGAGTGAGAAGGCTGAGCCCATTGCAGAGCTGATCAAGAAGTTCGCCGCAAACGGCACCGAGGGTGTTGATGCAGCGGGCACGCAGGAGCTCTCTTTCACCGCTGCCGAGTGGAACGCGTGGGACGAGGTGAAGCGTGAGCAGATATTGCAGAACTACCGCCTGGCGTATCGTGCCGACACGATGGTAAACTGGTGTCCGCAGTTGGGAACTGTGCTTGCCAACGACGAGGTCAAGGATGGTCTTTCAGTGCGTGGAGGATTCCCCGTTGAGCAGAAGCGTATGAAGCAGTGGTCGCTGCGTGTTACGGCTTATGCACAGCGAATGCTGGATGGACTCGATAAGTTGGAGTGGAGTGATTCGTTGAAGGAGATTCAGCGTAACTGGATAGGTCGTTCGGAGGGTGCACAGGTATTCTTCGATGTGAAGGATTCAGACCGTAAGTTAGAGATTTTCACCACCCGCCCCGACACAATTTTCGGCGTAACATTTATGGTTATCGCACCCGAGCACGAGTGGGTCGAGGAGCTTACAACCAGCGAGAACAAGGCTGCAGTAGAGGCATATATCGCCGAGACAAAGAAGCGTTCAGAGAGAGAGCGTATTGCCGAGACACGCCGCGTAACGGGCGTTGCAACAGGCTCTTACGCCATCAATCCCTTTACGGGCAACGCAATACCAATCTATATTTCGGACTATGTACTTGCAGGCTATGGCACAGGTGCAATTATGGCCGTTCCGGCACACGACTCACGCGACTACGCCTTTGCTCGTCACTTCGGCATTGAGATTATCCCCGTTGTCGAGGGCGGTAACATCGAGGTTGAGTCATACGACGCCAAGTCGGGTAAGATGATAAATTCGGGATTCCTGACAGGTATGGATGTCAAGGAGGCTATTCCCGCAATGTTCGCCGAGGTGGAGAAGCGTGGTTTGGGTAAGAAACTCATCAACTACCGTCTGCGTGACGCAATCTTCTCACGTCAGCGTTACTGGGGCGAGCCATTCCCCGTATATTACAAGGGCGATACGGCATATCCTCTGCCCGAGGATAAGCTGCCTTTGGAGTTGCCACCTATCGAGAACTTCGGCCCTACGGAGCAGGGCGAGCCACCTTTGGCACGCGTGAAGGAGTGGACCTACGAGGGCAATGCTTTGGAGCTCTCTACAATGCCCGGTTTCGCCGGCTCATCGGCATACTACCTGCGTTATATGGATCCACGCAATACGGAGGCTCTCGTTTCGAAGGAGGCCAACGGCTATTGGCGTAATGTGGACCTCTATATTGGTGGTATTGAGCACGCTACTGGCCACCTGATGTACTCTCGTTTCTGGAATATGTTCCTCTACGACTTGGGTTATGTATGCGAGTCGGAGCCATTCAAGAAGCTGGTAAATCAGGGTATGATTCAGGGCCGTTCAAACTTCGTTTATCGCGTTGTGGGAACGAATAAGTTTGTATCACTCGGTTTGAAGAAGGATTACGAGACACAGGAGATTCATGTCGATGTAAATATCGTCAAGAACGACCAGCTGGACCTCGATGCCTTCCGTGCTTGGCGTCCCGAATTCCGCGATGCGGAGTTTATCCTTGAGGATGGAAAATATATCTGCGGCTGGGCAATCGAGAAGATGTCGAAGTCGATGTTCAACGTGGTAAATCCCGATAATATCGTCGAGAACTATGGTGCCGACACATTGCGTATGTATGAGATGTTCCTCGGCCCGCTGGAGCAGTCAAAGCCCTGGGATACCAATGGTATTGACGGCGTGCATAAGTTCCTGCGTAAGTTCTGGCGTCTGTTCTACGACCGCGAGGGCGTATTTACTCTCACCGACGAGAAGGCTACAGCCGAGGAGTTGAAGAGCCTGCACAAGACCATCAAGAAGATTCGCGAGGATATTGAGAACTTCTCGTTCAATACATCGGTTTCGGCATTTATGATCTGCCTCAACGAGCTTGGAGCTTGCCACAAGCGAGAGATTCTGGAGCCACTCACCATTCTTATTGCTCCATTTGCTCCACACATCGCTGAGGAGCTGTGGGAGGCTATGGGTCACGCAGAGACAATCTTCGACGCTACCTACCCCACATTTGAGGAGAAATATCTGGTTGAGAGTGCCTTTGAGTATCCCGTGATGGTCAATGGTAAATTGCGTTTCAAGCAGACCTATGCTCTGGATATGAAGCCTAACGAGATTCAGGCCGCTATCGTCACCACCGAGGGAGCCCAGAAGTGGTTGGAGGGCAAGACCCCGAAGAAGATTATCGTTGTGCCGGGTAAGATTATCAACATCGTAATCTAAACGACACTACATCTATAAGAAAAAGCCTGCAACTCGTTGTTGCAGGCTTTTTGTCGTCTATAAAAGTTTCTTGACCAGACCGAACAACTTGTACGGCATATAGCGGAACGGCATATCAATCCACGTGGGAGTCTCAACGACTGAACGGCGATGTGAGAAGGCATCAAAGCTACCCTTGCCGTGATATGAGCCCATACCCGACTGTCCAACACCACCAAAGGGAAGATTCTCGTTGGCGATGTGCATTATGGTATCGTTTATACAGCTGCCACCCGCCGAGGTGCGATGCAGGATATACTCGGCACCCTCCTTACCTCCAAAGTAGTAGAGAGCCAACGGCTTCTCACGACGTGTTATGAACTCCACAACCTCATCTCTGCTGTCAAACGGAATCATCGGCAATACAGGGCCGAAAATCTCCTCCTGCATTACAGGCGACTCGACATCAACATCGGCCATAAGTGTCGGCTCAATGAACCTCTCCTCCCTGACAAGTCGGCCACCCGACACCACGCGACCACATTTCAGATAGCCTGCAACGCGGTCAAAGGCCGAATCATTTACCATACGCACGAAGTGACGGCTCTGCCTTACATCTTCGCCGTGCAGACGCTTAATCTCCTGACGGAAGGCCGCAATAAAGTCATCTTGCAGCGAGTGATGTATCATCAGATAGTCGGGAGCAATACAGGTCTGGCCGGCATTCAGGGTCTTGCCCCACGCTATGCGACGTGCCGCCAGCCTTACATCAGCATCCTTATCGACTATGCAGGGGCTCTTGCCTCCCAACTCCAAAACTACGGGCGTGAGATGCTTCGCCGCGGCGGTCATAACAACACGACCCAGCGAGGGACTACCCGTAAAGAAGATAATATCGTGACGATGCTCCAGCAGGAGCTGATTAACCTCTCTGTTGCCCTGCACAACGGCTATATATTTAGGGTCAAACCTCTCGCTTATCATCCGTTCCAGCACCGCTGCAACCGTAGGTACGTATGGCGAAGGCTTCAGGATAGCCGTACAACCCGCCGAGATAGCTCCGACCAAAGGATTAAGAAGCAGTTGCACGGGGTAGTTCCACGGAGCAATAATCAGAGCATTGCCCAGCGGCTCACTCAACACACGGCTGCGTGACGGTATCATCTTCAATGGTGTAGAGTGCTTCTCGGCACGCATCCAGCTCTTCAAATGGCCAAGATGATTCTTTATCTCGCCCTCAACAATACTCAACTCCGTCAGGATAGCCTCCTGCTCCGACTTGTGCAGGTCGGCCCACAAGGCTTTACAGAGTACATCCCTGCACTCCTTCAACGCTTCGCCCAACCTTTTGAGCTGATCACGGCGAAACTCATAAGAGAGGGTCTCTCCCGATAGGAAAAACTCCCTTTGTGCCTTTACGAGTTTTGCGATATGTTCCGCAGAGGTGTTTTCAATTGCCATAACATCTACTTTTTTCACTTTTCTCTCCGTAAAGTTACCCATTATTTTTAATCTTACATACTACACTTATATTATATATACAAAAAAAATGCGACAAAGCAGGTTTTAACCGCCTTGTCGCAAATCTATGATAATATCAACTACTACTCCTTGGCCAACTGCTCCAACGCAGCAAAGTCAATATCGGGAGCAACGCCTGTCGGCTTGCGTGTGAAACGAGCCTGAAGAGATGTTCTCTGATCTATGTAGCCGGGACTACAGAGATATGGGCAACCATTCTCATCCAAGCCACCGCACAAATCGCGACGAATCCAGTATCGAGCTACTTTATCACCATAGAAACGGGCCGTCAAGCACTCGTGCCACTCGCCATTGCTATATGCCCACGTTGCGGGATATTTGACAGTACGAGAAACCCAGCCCAACTCGGAATTATAATTCTCGTTAAAAGCATAAGGGTTCTCAACATATTCCATCACTCCATCACTGCGAACTTCTGCGATAAATATCCAGCCCTCATCACCACGGAAATAACTTGTATAGAGACTTGCTCCGGTAGCCTTACCATCAACGATTTCAGGGCGAATTCGAACGAGAAAAGCATAAGTGCGATTTACTTGCCAGTTATAACGCATAAAATTCTGCACACCGCATCCTTCATGAGTAAAGCGTTGAGACACAACCTCCGCGTTTTTATTGACAAGGGTAGCAAGTTTATTACTGTATGTACCACCATCCCATACCGAGAACAACACGCATCGCTTATCAGCCGTAGCCTGCGGTTGAAGACCCATATAACAGTTATCGCTACTTATCGCGACATAATATGTTCCCTGAATATCATTTCCTTCAGGTACAAATATCTCGCTATAAAAATATTCCGTATCAGCAGGAACATCCTCCCACCAAAGATGAGATGTAGGGCCACGACGTATAAAATGAGGGTTAAGTATCTCATGCGACGCAGCATCGGCAAATATCACTTCTTCAACACCTGTGCCCTTCTTGGTCGCATAGTTGATAGCCTTGTTACCGACATTGAACGCCTTTATGTTGGGATAGCAGTCAGCTGTTGTGCTTACGGGGCGGACATTCACACGCACGTGACCCGGCTGTGCGATGTCATAATATCCGACAACATAGGTCTTCTCCTCTCCGGAAGCAGCAACCTCTACGCGGTTGGTCTTACCACCCACTTCAATATCGAGAACAGCATCTCCCGCCGATGATGAAACAACCAGTTCCATATCCAGACGGCCCGTACCCGGTGCGTAGAAGAACATAGACAACTGATGAGGATCACTCTCCACAAAACTCTTCTTCCAGCCATTGACAATCATCTCGGCGTCATCACTCTTAGAAGAGTTATTGCGAATGATACTGCCCGCACATGCAGGAACACTCTTTGAGTTGGGATCCAGCGGCGTAACATAGGTGTTGGACTTGAAAGGAATAGTGAGTGTGCAGACCCCGTCCTCGGTAGGCTCCTGAACATTGTCAGTATCATCGAGAGGATACTCAAAGTCCTCTCTCTCATACTCCTCGACATCGACAATAAACTCAACAGGCATCAATACCGGCTCACCCGGCTTGACATCGTCGGTCGGAGGGATGAAACCGCCACCTTCGCCAAAGATGAATGTAATGACATAACGCTTGCCCTCCTCCAATGTAGTACCATTGTCAGAGAACTTGAACGGAACGGCAACCCAGTCGGTACCGGCATCAGCACCAGCCATACCCTCCGGCATACGGGGCCAGATGCAAGCCTCGTTGTGCATCATCTTGGCCTTGATAAGGAAATATGCACCGCCGTTCTTGTTGGTTATATCATTCTCATTGTCCCACGGAATAACCGTCTGCGGAACAACATTCACATAGCCATCCTCGGCATGGATATTACCCTTGATATCGGTCACCTGCGACGCACCCATAACATCGGTATAAGGGATGAGGGTACCATCACCAGGCAACTCAATCCAGTCTCTGTCAGCAGCATTGATATCAACGCCATAGGTTACAGGCGAAGGAGTATAGGTTGTTCCTTGCAGGGTAAATGCCTGTCCAACACTCCACTGACCGCGAGCCGAAACATTATCTCTCGATGTTGTTTCAACGGGAAGAGTATAGAAACCGCCATTCACGAGGTTTACAATCTTCATATCTTCGATATAGACCTTCAAACCCGGATTTACGTTCTTGAACTGGAACACCAGCTGCGACATCATATGGCGAAGGAACATCTGCACGGGAGTTGGCCTCTTCTTCTCGCCCATATTCACTGCGTAGGTATGGTCGGAAACACCCTTGAACTCTCCGTCACCATCGTTATCGACGTGGATAAAGTTCATTATACCACTCTTCTTGCCTGTGTTGGCTTTATCTCTGTTGGCATCAACACCAACCGTGCCTGTCCAATGTCCGTTATTGTAAGATGGTGCACCGATAGCATAAAAATCCACCTCACCCGAATTGGGCCAATACTGCACGGGGTTATAGACCCATTTGATAACACCATCATCGTCCATTACAGGTGTCAGACGCACATTACTCATGAACACATCCTCGTCATTGTGGTTGGCGAAGATCTGAACCAACGACAAATTCTCGGTCGTTACTGTTGCACGAGTGCCACGACCAATGGACGTTGTAAAATCGACTACATCGCGTTCTGCCACTTCAAACTCTTCATCCCTTGCACAAGAAGTCAGAGCAAAGGCGGCAAGTGCTACAACAAATAATTTTTTCATTATCAATTTGCTTAGCGAATCAATTTATATTCAAAGAAGGCCACTCTTGAAGAAAAGTGGCCTTCAATTTTTTTATCTGTCAGAAGATTACTCAACAGGAATATCCTTGTTCACGTTCTTGGCACCCGCCAAAGCGTAGAACAACAGATAAGCCAAACCGGCAACGATCAACCAGTAGCTTACGAGGTAGTTACCACCTGTCAAATCAACGATCCAGTTCTGTACGAATGGGAGGATACCACCACCGCAAACCAACGCCATGAAGATACCAGACGCCTTCTCGGTGTACTTACCCAGTCCCTCAACTGCAAGGTTGAAGATACCACCCCACATTACTGATGTGCAAAGACCGCACAATACGAGCAATGCTGCATTGATAGGCACCTGTGCGATACCGAAGCCCTCTGTACCCTTGAATACGGGAAGACCCACAACGTTACCGGGATTGAGGAAGATAGCACCCAAAACAAGGCCCAAACCTACGATTGACACTACTGACAACATGCTCTTTGCCGATACCTTTGCACCCAAAGCAGCACCAGCCAGACGGCCAACGAGCATCAGGAACCAATATGTAGCGGTAACTGTTCCTGCGATAGCCTCGGCACCCTCGGCAACGGTCAAACCACCATTCTGCAACCACTTCTGCAATACGTTAGGAATACCTACCTCAACACCTACGTAGATGAAGATACCGATAGCACCCAACACAAAGTGACGGAATGACATAGGGCCGAACTGTGACTTCTCGCCGGTCTTCAACGCTGCGGGAGCATTCTCAGGGATGTTTGTCAATGAGATAACGATGAACGCCAAAGCGAAGATTCCCAATGCAAGATACATCAAGGGGAATACGTCGCTGATAACGGCGTTCTTGATACCGTTAGGAATCAACACACCTGTAAGGAAGATACATGCAGTACCCATCAATGAGTTGAATGAGCCACCAACCTGAATGAGC
>JAFNXQ010000071.1 GCA_017383445.1 Alistipes sp. | reverse complement strand
CTAACGCTGATACTCCACGCGATGCTGCTCAGGCATTTGCATTTGGTGCTGAGGGTATCGGTTTGTGCCGTACAGAGCATATGTTCTTCGAGGGCGAGCGTATCAAGGCTGTTCGCGAGATGATTCTTGCTGACGACGAGGATGGTCGCCGTGTAGCACTCAACAAGTTGCTTCCTATGCAGCGTGGTGACTTCGAGGGTCTGTTCAAGGCTATGAAGGGTTATCCCGTTATCGTTCGTTTGCTCGATCCACCTTTGCACGAGTTTGCTCCCAACACCGAGAAGGAGCAGCGTGAGATGGCTGCCGAGCTGGGCATCTCTTACGAGGCTGTTGCTGCCAAGGTTGAGTATTTGCACGAGGTGAATCCTATGTTGGGTCACCGTGGTTGCCGCTTGGGTAACACTTATCCCGAGATTACCGAGATGCAGGCACGTGCCATCATCGAGGCCGCTATGAACGTGAAGGCTACGGGTGTAGATGTACACGTTGAGATTATGGTTCCGCTGGTAGGTAACCACAAGGAGTTGCGTTATCAGAAGAACGTTATCGACCGCGTTGCCGGCGAGGTATTCGCAGAGCGTAACGACAAGATTGACTACCTGGTAGGTACTATGATTGAGGTTCCTCGTGCTGCTGTTACTGCTAACCAGATTGCCGAGGTTGCCGAGTTCTTCTCATTCGGTACAAACGACCTTACACAGATGACATTGGGCTTCTCTCGTGACGATATCGCGAAGTTCTTGCCCGTATATCTCGATAAGGGTATCTTGAAGAACGACCCATTCCAGATTTTGGATCGCAATGGTGTTGGTCAGCTGGTACGCGAGGCTGTATTCAAGGGCCGTGGCACTCGTCCCGACTTGAAGTGCGGTATCTGCGGTGAGCACGGTGGTGAGCCTTCATCAGTAGAGTTCTGCCACTATGCAGGTTTGAACTACGTCAGCTGCTCGCCTTATCGTGTGCCTATCGCACGTCTGGCTGCTGCTCACGCTGCATTGAACCAGAAGTAGTAGATACGTTTGCCGCAAGGCAATAACATAAGAGAGTCGTCCTTGTGGGGCGACTCTCTTTGTTTGTAAAATCATTTTAAGCGGCTCTTTTGGCGTCTGCCTTGTTGTCTAAATCCTCACATACGCCAAGTATGCTGCGGTTTATCCAACTGCGAGCAGCCTCAAAATAGCTCGCTTAAAAGTGATTTTTAAGGTGTGGTAAGCAATAAGAAAAAAAAGGACAGAGTTTTCTCTGTCCTTTTTTGTTGAATTTTGAATTTCCACGCAACCTCTTTACAGCAACATCTCTCTCAGCTCCTTACAGCTCTTCTCGCAATCCTCGCGGTCGAAGTGGAAGGGTGTGATGCCAAGCGTAGCAGCGACATCAACATTCTCGCGACGGTCATCGATAAACATCGTCTCACCGACATCCAGCGAGTAGCGGTCGATAAGCGTGCGGTATATCTCGGGGTCGGGCTTGACGATACCCTCCTCGCACGAAATGACCTCGCCGTCGAAGTATCTATACACCTCCTTCTCACGCAGAAAGGCTATGAACTCACGCGACATATTCGATAGTACATAGAGTCGGTAGCCTGCCGCTTTCAGGTCACGAATCAGTGCCGCCGTAGGCTCTATGGTCGATTGCCAGCCTATGGACTGCTTAATCATCGAGAGGGCGTACTCCACATCCACGCCACGATAGGCCGCCAAATCCTCGGCTACCTTTGCCATGGTGGATACTCCCTTGTCGTAATCGACCCAGAATTGCGGCATGGGCGACTCGCTTACATACGAGAAGAAACGCTTACGCTCCTCGGTACGATATTCGGTCTTATGGGCGAAAACAACACGCCCCAAATCAAAGACAATGTTTTTCATCATAAGACAAAGATAGACTATACACACGAAAACTCCAAATGAAATGGTGTGCTATATGACTGAAAAAGTGTAAAAAAACGCAGGAATAGGGTCGGAAAATAATATTTTGCGTATCTTTGCGTTCGGAATATGTAAGTAACTAATAAAAGAGAATATATGAAGAGATTTTTTACAGCAGCGGCACTCTTGTCGGCCGTTGCACTGATGATGACCTCGTGCCTCTATGGCACCAGCTCAACAACGACAAACTCTGCTCTGGCAAGTATCGTTGATGGTGATGCTCTGACAGGCTCGTATGTTATGTTTGACAATGGTGTGAAGGCTACAATCGTAAAGGGCGAGAACCTCGTGGGTAATATCCCTGCAAGTGCCTACTATCCCGACAAGGCGACAGGTGAGGCCCGTGCCGTCATCCACTTTGTGCAGAAGACATCAAGCGACGATAACTTCGTCTCTTCGTTGGAGTTGAAGAGTGTTATTCCCATTCAGATTATCCCTGCCGAGCCGAAATATAATCAGGAGGTTGCCGATGGCTACAAGAGCTGGCTTACGGGCTATGGCCTTACATACACCCGCGACCGCTATCTGAACATTCAGTTCACCTATCCTTCAAGCGGTGGTACCTATGAGAGTGAGCACGACTTTGTCCTGATGTATAACCCCGAGAAGCAGGGTTATTTCCAGGAGCTTTATACTACCGACAGCTATCTCTACCTCGAGCTATATCACGATGGCGGTCTTGACCCCGCAGCACACGTGACAAGTGGCTCGGTTAGTCTGGGCGAGTCTATTCTCTCGTTCTATCTCACCGACGAGATGATTAACCGCGATATCGACAAGGACTTCTTCGGTGTTCGCGTATTGTATCGTGGCCGTGACGAGACATCGTCTAATATCGTGCCGCGTGTGTTGGAGTTCCGCTTCAGTAGCTTTTAGAAGATATCTGATAAACCTCGTAAAGAAAAATATAGAGCCTATCCCTTTGGTGGGGTAGGCTCTTCTGTTATCTGTATCTATGTTATGTCGTTCGGACTATTTGCCCTCCAGCCACTCCATAAAGTCTGTCGTACGGCTGCGACTGACAAAGACCTCAAAGTCGGGCTTGGGCGAGAGTGTAACCTTCAAACGGTTGCTCGGATGCTTCGATATGCCTGTTATGGCCTCTATCGAGAGTGTGCAGTGACGCGAGATGCGGAAGAATGTGTCGGGATTGACCTGCTCGGAGATGGTATCCAGCGACGAGTCGAGTATGTAACGATGATTCTCTGTCGTCACCAGATAGGTACTCTTGTCCTCCACGTAGAAATAGGCAATCTGTCGGCTCTCGATTATGGTGAGCCGGTCGCCATACTTCACGATAAAACGCTTCTTGTAGGTTGCGGTATCGGCTGAGAGAATCTCTCGCAATGACTCGATGTTAAAGGCCGGTGCTGTCGGCTCGCTGCTTGCCGATATAAGCTCACGGCAGCGTGCAAGGGCCGCTGCCAGCTCCTCGCTGTTGATGGGCTTGAGCAGGTAGTCGATGCTGTTTATGCGGAAGGCCTTTACGGCGTAATTGTCAAAGGCTGTGGTGATTACAACCTTGCTTCGGACCTCCACCTGTGAGAATATGTCAAAACACATACCATCCGACAGCTCTACATCCATAAAGATTATGTCGGCGTGGTTCTCCTCGCGTTTCAGCCACTCTACGGTACTGCTTACGGAGTCCAGTGTGCCCACTATGTTTATGTCGTCGAAGTCGCGTTCAAGAGCCCTTTTGAGGTTGGCCTGTGCGAGTCTTTCATCTTCTACGATAAGTACGTTATAGCGTCTCATAGTAAAGGAATTTTTACGGTAAATGTTTTCTGGTCGTTTTCGATTATGATATCCTTGTTCGATATGTCAAGGTATTGCTGGCGGATGTTGTTCAGTCCCTTGCCCGTAGAGGCCTGGGTGCTGAGTCGTGGTTGCAGGTTGTTGCTCACATAAAGCAGCCCGCCCTCTGTGCCGATTCTCACCGTCAGCGGCTTCTCGGCATTGACTACGTTGTGCTTCGTGGCATTCTCGATGAGCAGTTGCAGACAACACGGCACTACGTGACGCGAGAGAGCCTCCTCTCCTATCTCGTAGTGGATGATAAGACCCTGATCGAAGCGTTCGCTTAACAGGTCGGAGTATTTGTGGGCAAAGTCCAGCTCGTCACGCAGCGAGACCACCGACTCATCCTCGGTTTTGAGCATATAACGGTAGCAGTCGGCCAGTTTGCGGATGAAGGCTCCGGCACGTTCCTTCTCGCCCTCCTGCACCAGAAAGTCGAGTATGTTCAGTGAGTTGAACAAAAAGTGCGGATTAATCTGCATCTTCAACCTGTTGTACTGGAACTGTGCAAGATGCTTCTTGCCACGTTCGTCGTGCAGCTGTGTCTCCGAGAGGGTTATATAGGCGATGAGCTTGCTCAGCGTATAGACCACTATGTTGCAGAGCAGAATTACCGCATACATACGCAGGAACGGTATTGCGGCGAAGTGGTGGCCGTTGCCCCACGGGAAGTTGTAATAGACTACGGCCGATAGCAGAGCCGATAGGGCCACGATGAAGAGTATCGTGTCGAGAATTCTGATATTCTGCTTTTTGTGCTGGCGGAAACTGACAAAAAATATGTTGGCACAAAGCATCGTCAGGAGTGCCGGTGCGTGCTTCATAAGACGCTGGAACTCCGGAAATATGCTTGCTTGCGAGAAGTATGCCGAGTCGAATATTAGAGTGTAGGATACGCGGAACAGCATAATGGCAACCACGACAAACAAAATCTGCATCATCGAGGGTGACCAGTCGGCACGATACTTCTCCTGAATGATTTTAAGGTTGGCAAAGGCATAGACCGACCAGCCGAGTATCTCGGTAAAGAGAGTTGTCGTTATGGCCGATGACAGGGCAGGGTAGGGTATTGCCATTGCTACGAGCATACCTCCG
>JAFNXQ010000070.1 GCA_017383445.1 Alistipes sp. | reverse complement strand
TCAATCCAATCAACATCGATGGAGCGGTACGCAAACACCGAACACCCCCCGGGCGATACAGCTATGGTAGAGCCTTCCAACCCCATTTCATCAATAACTTCGGCAACGAGTTTATGTACTGTTCCGTGGCTACAACCCGGACAGTAGTGCATAACCTCATCGGTAATAAGTCTCGGCTTTGAATAAACCATATTCTCAGCCTTTATCTCTATCTCTGCCATAATCTTCCTACTTTACAAAATTCTTCTTTACCTCCTGTAATACATCGTCCGGATTAAACATCATACCACCCATACGGCCATAATGCACAACCGGAGCCTTACCATTCACTGCCAAACGCACATCCTCAACCATCTGGCCGGCGTTCAACTCAACCGATACAAAACCCTTGACACCTCTCTCGGCCAACTTCTGCAACGGCTTTGAGGGGAACGGATAGAGAGTGATAGGACGCAACAAACCGACCTTCAAGCCCTCCTGACGAGCCTGCTCAACGGTAGCAGAACAGATACGTGCTGATGAGCCGAATGCCACGATGATGTAGTCGGCATCCTCGCACTCAATCTCCTCCCAGCGAGCCTCCTGCTCCTCCAAAAGGCGATACTTTGCCTGCAGACGTTCGTTGATCTTCTCCATCAACTCTGACTTCAACTCCAATGAAGTACATACCAAGCCTTGCTTACGAGCACCCTTACCTGTGGTAGCCCACTCACCGCACTGCTCTTTAATCTCCTGCTCGGTACGACGAGGCTGCTGTGGCGTCATCACAACCTTCTCCATCATCTGACCGATAGCACCATCAGCCAAGATCATAGCAGGGTTACGATACTTGAAAGCGAGGTCAAAACCAAGACCTACGAAATCATACATCTCCTGAACAGAAGAGGGAGCCAGAACGATAAAGTGATAGTCACCATGACCACCGCCCTTACAAGCCTGGAAATAATCACCCTGTGATGGCTGAATAGTACCCAGACCCGGGCCTCCACGCTGGCAATTAACAACCAGACAAGGCAGCTCACAAGCTGCGATATAACTCATACCCTCACTCATAAGGCTCACACCGGGACTTGACGATGAGGTCATCACCTTCTTACCTGTAGCGGCACCGCCATATACCATATTAATAGAAGAGACCTCTGACTCGGCCTGCAAAACAACCATACCGGTACTCTCCCAGGGACGCAACTCCATAAGCGTCTCCATAACCTCCGACTGCGGAGTGATAGGGTAGCCGAAATAACCGTCGCAACCGCAACGAACGGCAGCATGGGCTATTACTTCATTACCCTTCATCAATTTTACATCTTTCTCTGCCATATTATTCGACTTTTTGACGATAAACAACAATACAACTATCGGGGCATATAATACCACACGATGCACAGCCGGTACATGCATCCGGCTCAACCATAACGGCATAGTTATAACCCTTGCCGTTTACCTCTGGCGACAATCCCAGCACATTACAAGGGCAAGATGCTACACACACCTCGCAACCCTTACAGCGCTCATTGTCGATAACCACGAGTCCTTTTATCTTTGCCATAGTTTATATTAATAAAAATTATAATTTTCTCTCACAAATATAACAAATTAAAAGCAAAATCCAAACGTAAATTATAAAAAAATCACCCCTTGCACAAAGTTTTTGGACACAATAGCCCAATCTTCACCATCACGAGCACTTGTCATCAACCAAACAAGTAAAAAAAGTATGCCACCCCGCAATGGGCAGCATACCTCAAATCAGCCACAAAAGCCTCAACGGCTCCTGCTCTATATTGCTATTCAAACGAGTGAATCACAACGCCCGAACGCAACTTTGGTTCAAACCATGTGGTCTTCGGTGGCATAATATTTCCCGTGTCGGCAATATCAATAAGCTGCTGCATCGAAACGGGGTAGAGTGCGAAGGCAACCTTCATCTCGCCACTATCGACACGTCGCTGCAACTCACCCAAACCGCGAATACCGCCAACGAAATCAATTCTCTTTGACGTACGCAAATCCTTGATATCAAAAATCTTATCCAACACCAAGTCCGACAGTACCGTTACATCCAGCACGCCAATCGGGTCATCATCGTTATAGGTTCCCTCCTTGGCTGAAAGACTATACCAGTCGCCGGCGAGATACATCGCAAAGTTATGCAACATGGTAGGCGTATAGATCTCCTTACCCATCTTCTCTACCTCAAACGACTCCTCCAAGCGTGCGAGCAACTCCTCCTCGGTAAGGCCGTTCAAATCCTTCACTACACGGTTATAGTCAATAATACGCAACTGCGAAGCCGGGAACGTAACAGCAAGGAAATAACAGTACTCCTCGTTACCCGTATGATTGGGGTTATTTTGCATACACTCCTGACCTACGCGTGCAGCAGCAGCGGTGCGGTGGTGACCATCAGCCACATAGAGAGCCGGAATAGCCGCAAACAACTCTGTCAGACGGCGATTCTTCTCCTGGTCACGAATGACCCAGAAATGATGACCAAAACCATCCTCGGCAGTGAAATCATAATCAGGTTCCTGATTATCGACAACACTAGCCACGATAGCATTAATCTCCTCATCATCAGGATAGGTGAAGAATACGGGCTCAATATTCGCCTTTTGATTGCGAACGTGAATCATTCTATCCTCCTCCTTGTCGGGACGGGTAAGCTCATGCTTCTTGATTGCACCTGACAGATAATCTTCAAAATGACAACACATAGCAATACCATACTGTGTGCGACCACTCATCGTCTGGGCATATACATAATAGTACTCCTCCTCATCCTGCTGCAACCAGCCTCTCTCCTTCCATAAACGGAAGTTCTCCATAGCCTTCTGATACACCGCCTCTGAGTGCTCGTCAGCGATAGGGTCAAAATCAATCTCAGGCTTGATTATATGCAACAATGAACGTTCTGTAGCCTCGGCCTTTGCCTCAACAGAATTCAACACATCGTAAGGTCTTGAAGCCACTTCAGGGGCATACTCCTTGGGCGGACGTATTCCGCAGAAAGGTTTTATTCTCACCATATACAAATAGGTATTACAGAAATACTAATTATTTACCTGAAACTCATTATTGCCGTCACGCAAGTAGCCGACGATCTGGCGTGCAGCAGCCAATCCGGCATTCATATTAGCCTCGGCAGTCTCGGCACCCATCTTCTTTGATGTTGCGAAGACTCTATTGCCAAACTTCTCCTTCATCTCCTCGATAGCCACAGGTGCGATATCGGTGACATATTTCAGGTCGGGTCGCTCCTCAAAAGCACGAATCAGACCCTGCTCGTCAATCAACTCCTTGCGAGCTGTGTTGATTAGCACTCCGCCCTGGGGCATGAGCTTTATAAGGTCGTAGCCAATCATACCCTTGGTTTCGGGAGTTGAAGGCATGTGCAACGAAACGAAATTACTCTCCGTAAACATCTGCTCGAGAGTATCATCACGACGGAGATGCTTTGCATACAAGCGGATCTTATTGGGGTTAGGACGCGAATAGACATGGACATACATACCCAAACCATCCGCTACATCTGCAACAATACGGCCAATTGCACCATACGCCACAATACCCAGACGCTTTCCTCTAACCTCCATACCTGTACCCGGAGTAAAGCCGTTACGAGCCATAAAAATCATCATAGCAATAGTAAGCTCTGCCACAGCATTAGCATTCTGTCCGGGGGTATTCATAACGACAACACCATGTGCTGTAGCTGCCTCCAAATCGACATTATCATAGCCCGCACCTGCACGTACCACGATCTTCAGCTTTTTCGCTGCATCAAGCACCTCAGCTGTAACCTTATCACTGCGAACTATAAGTCCTTCTGCATCCGCCACAGCGTCCAGCAGTTGCTGTTTATCGCTATATTTCTCCAACAGGACTACCTCGTAGCCCGCCTCATCAAAAATCTCTCTTATACCATCTACCGCCTTTTTAGCAAAGGGTTTCTCGGTAGCAACAAGAATTTTCATAATCGTTGAATATTAACTCGTTAGACCTTTTATTTATGCATCTGCTCAAACTCCTGCATACAAGCAACCAAAGCCTCAACCGACTCCTTTGGACAAGCATTATAACATGAAGCACGGAAGCCACCAACCAAACGGTGACCCTTAATACCGACCATACCCTTCGACTTGGCATAGGCCATAAATTCAGGAGCCAACTCCTCATTACCCTCGGTCATCACGAAGCAGATATTCATCAGTGAACGATCTTCCTTCTCGACAGTTCCTCTGAACAATGAATTTCGGTCAATTTCGGCATAAAGCAACTCTGCCTTCTCCTTATTGCGACGATAAATCTCTGCCAAGCCACCCTCGGCCTTCATCCACTTCAAAGTCTCACGCAATACATAGATAGGGAATACAGGAGGTGTATTAAACATAGAGTTATTATCCACATGAGTATTCACATTCATCATCGTAGGCAACTCGCGTACAACCTTCTGCAACATATCGTCACGAATAATCACAAAGGTAACACCCGCAGGAGCCAGGTTCTTCTGTGCACCGCCATAAATCAACGCATACTTCGACACATCAACAGGGCGAGAGAGGATATCCGAGCTCATATCTGCAATCAACGGCACCGGAGAGTCTAAATCCTCCTTATACTCGGTTCCGTAGATTGTATTGTTGGCACATATATAAAGGTAGTCAACATCCTCGGGGATTGCAAAGCCCTTGGGGATATACGTAAAGTTCTTATCCTCTGACGTTGCTATAACATCGACCTGACCATACATCTTTGCCTCCTTGATAGCCTTTTTGGTCCACACACCTGTATTGACATAGGCAGCTTTACCTTTCAGGAAGTTAGCCGGGATGTGGAAGAATTGTGTACTGGCACCACCTCCGACAAAGTATATCTGATAATTGTCGGGAATATTCAGCAGTTCTCTGAACAAGTTCTTTGCATCAGCAAGAACAGCCTCAAATTCCGGGGTACGATGTGAAATAGATAGCAACGAAAGACCTGTTCCGTCAAAATCAATAATCGCTTTTGCGGCTGCTTCGAGCACCACATCCGGCAAAATAGAGGGTCCGGCATTAAAATTATACTTTTTCATTGTTGCAAAAAATTAAATGTTTAATAACAAAACTATATTTTAAGGTTTTCTTTCTACAAAGTAAATAAAAGATAATGACAAATCAAAATAGTTTTCAGTATTTT
>JAFNXQ010000006.1 GCA_017383445.1 Alistipes sp. | reverse complement strand
GCTCACTACGCCAATGCTGCTACCGACGTAGAGTTCAACTTCCCGTTCGGATTCAAGGAGGTGGAGGGTATCCACTCTCGTACCGACTTCGACCTCGGTCGCCATCAGGAGTACTCTGGCAAGAAGATTCAGTACTTCGATGCCGAGCGCGGCGAGAGCTATGTTCCCTACGTTGTGGAGACCTCAATCGGTGTTGACCGTATGTTCCTGCAGATTATGTCGGCAGCCTACACCGAGGAGAAGCTGGAGAATGGCGAGGAGCGCGTAGTATTGCGCATTCCCGCAGCACTGGCTCCCACGAAGGTTGCCGTTATGCCTTTGGTTAAGAAGGACGGTCTGCCCGACGTGGCTCGCCAGATTATCGACGATTTGAAGTACGACTATGTTGTAGCATACGACGAGAAGGACTCTATCGGTAAGCGTTACCGTCGTCAGGATGCTGTGGGTACTCCGTTCTGCGTGACCGTAGATCACCAGACTCTGGAGGACGGTACCGTTACGGTTCGTCATCGCGACACTATGGCACAGGAGCGTATCAAGATTGAGGCTCTGCGAGCAATGGTTGATGATGCTGTATCGTTCCGCAAGCTCTTCCAGAAGATTCAGGCGTAGAAATTCATAATTTGGATTTCTGAACACCATAGACGCGATAAAGATATGACTAAAACGAAATATCGCCCAATGTGGGGCCGCATAGTGCTTATCGTAGCAGCTTGCTTGGTAATTAGCTTTGCCATTGGATTTGGTATAGGTAAATTGATAGCTCTATTGTAGTGGGTAGAATCTTAGCCATAGATTATGGAAAAAAACGCACGGGGTTGGCAGTGACCGACCCCCTGCGAATTATTGCCGGTGCGTTGGCTACGGTGGAAACCAAGACGCTTGAAAAGTATCTCGCAGACTATTTTTCAAAAAACGACGTTGATATAATAGTCCTGGGCAAACCGTCGCAGATGAATGGTGAGCCTTCGGAGACGATGCGTTATATTGAGCCTTTGGCCGGTCGTTTGCGTCATGCTTATCCCGACAAGAGGGTGGTGCTTTATGACGAGAGGTTTACCTCGGTGTTGGCACATCGCACGATGCTGGAGAGTGGCATAGGTAAGATGGCACGCCGTGACAAGGCTCTGGTTGACAGAATCTCAGCGACGATTATTTTGCAGTCGTTTATGGAGTCTGTCGAGATGACAAAATTGTAAAAGTTAGATAGTTATGATATATCCAATAGTAATTTACGGCTCGAAGGTACTGCGTAACAAGTCGGTGGATATCACTCCCGATTATCCCGACTTGAAGAAGCTGATTGACGATATGTTCCTGACGCTTGACGAGGCTTCGGGTGTCGGCCTGGCAGCACCGCAGATTGGTAAGAATATTCGTCTGTTTATAGTTGATTGCACGCCTTGGGCCGATGACGACCCCTCGCTGGCCGACTATAAGAAGGTATTTATCAATGCCGAGATTTACGAACGTTCCGAGGAGACCGACCTCTTCAACGAGGGCTGTCTGTCGTTGCCCGGCCTGCACGAGGATGTGCGTCGCCCGGTGGCTATCCGTATGCGTTGGCTCGATGAAAACTTTGTGGAGCACGACGAGGAGATCGATGGTCTGCCTGCTCGTGTCATTCAGCACGAGTACGACCACTTGGAGGGTCAGGTATTTACCGACCGCCTCACACCTCTGCGTCGCAACTTGTTGAAGGGCAAGATGACAAAGCTGGCGAATGGAAAGTATCGTTGTGCATATAAAACCAAGTAGCTGAAATGATTTTTGATATTACAAAAGATATTAAATACATAGGTGTCGATGACCATGATATCGACCTCTTTGAGAGTCAATATATTGTGCCCAACGGCATCTCGTATAACTCGTACGTTATTCTTGACGAGAAAATCGCCATTATGGATACAGTCGATAGGCGAAAGGGTGAGGAGTGGCTCCGTAACCTTGCGGAGGTGCTTGGCTCTCGTCAGCCGGACTACCTTATTGTGCATCACCTCGAACCCGACCATTCGGGAACAATCGCCGAGGTTATGGCCAAGTATCCGGAGTTGAAGATTGTCGCCTCGACACGTGCCTTGCAGATGATGCCGCAGTTCTTTGTTGAGGACAGCTTCGAGGGCCGCACAATCGCTGTTAAGGAGGGCGATACACTCCCGTTAGGCGAGCATACGTTGTCGTTCTTTATGGCGGCAATGGTGCATTGGCCTGAGGTTATGGTGTCGTATGACGCTGTGGATAAGGTTTTGTTCTCGGCCGATGGCTTCGGTAAGTTCGGTGCATTGAGCCATGACGAGGATTGGGCTTGTGAGGCTCGTCGTTACTACTTCAATATCTGCGGAAAGTATGGTCAGCCGGTGCAGGCTCTGCTTAAAAAGGCTGCGACGCTTGATATTGAGTGCATCTGCCCGTTACATGGTCCTGTGCTGAAGGAGAATTTGGGCTACTATATCGGACTTTATGACACTTGGAGTAAGTATCAGGTGGAGACCGAGGGTGTATTCATTGCCTTTGCCTCTATTCACGGCAATACGGCCGAGGTGGCTCACAAGATGAAGGATATCCTTTTGGCAAAGGGTGCGAAGAAGGTGTCGGTAGCCGATTTGAGTCGCGATGATATGGCCGAGGCTGTTGAGGATGCCTTCCGCATGGGTACATTGGTTGTCGCTGCTGCGTCGTATGATGCCGATGTCTTCCCGCCGATGCACGATTTCCTGCATCACTTGAAGATGAAAGCCTATCAGAAGCGTCGTGTCGGAATCATCGAGAATGGTTCGTGGGCTCCTACGGCAGGTCGTGTGATGCACACCATGCTCGAAACAATGAAGGATGTCGAGATAGTTGAGCCTATGGTTACTATCCGTTCACGAATGAAAGATAGTGACATCCCCGCTTTGGAGGCTCTGGCCGATGCTTTGTTGGCATAAGCCGATTCAGAGATAAGAAAACACCCTCGCCTGCAAAGACGAGGGTGTTTTCTTATTGATTACGCATTAGTGTGTTGCCTTGTACCATGAGGTTTCGGAATATTCGGTGCGATATTTTCCTGACGGAAGCGATGTCGCAAGACCGCTATACGCTTCGGTGTTAATCTTATGATTACCTGGGTTCGGCTCCAGGCCTGTGTAGAAATAACTGAGTGTATATTTGCAGGGCACGCTCTTCGCAAGTTGGGCGTTAAAGGCCTCCTTTACCTCGCCCTCGGGGCATACGGCGTTGATATACTGACCGAAATCGTAATAAAGGTGAGGTTTCAAACCATCGTAATACTGCAACTCCTTCTCCTCTACTTCCATCTGGGGTGTTTCGTTCAGTGCCGCTTTTGTTGCCTCGGCCAAAGCCTCCAACTGCGAATTATCTACAAGCGAAACCGAGCCTGAACAATTGCCGTGGACCTTATAATAGTAGTTATATGCCTCGCAGACACCGTCAAGGTTGAATGAAGCACCATTGTCGCCCAGCAGATGCGGAATAACGGTTTTGTAGGGGAATCCTACGCCCTTAATCTCCGACACGCTGGCAATGGCATACTCCGAGCAGTTACGCAGGTCATACAGAGTCTCAACATTTGCCATAAAGCAGGCGTCATAGATTATGTATTTGAACTTCTGCTGTGTCGCTTCAAGAACATCAGCAAGGTCCCATATATCAAAGTAATTAGAGTGTCCTGACGGGTATGAACTATTGAAAGGATTTCCCTCGCCCAAGAAACGGGTTACAAGAGCTCCGGGTGCAACCTGCCAGTATGGGGCAGCCGAGCCACCGCCAATGCCGGCTATGCTTCTTGTCCAGTTCTCGGCCTCGATGGGTATCCAGCCTCGGCTGTGAGAGCCGATTACAAGGCCATAACTCGGAGCAGGAGCCAGCTCCATCATCTTGTTCAGATAAGCCGTAATATTCTCTTTGGGCATCACTGCCGGAGTGTCGTATGTCGCCAATGTATCCTTCACGCACTCACCGTTGCTGTATTTCAGCTCAAAGATATGAGCTACGCTTCGCGATTTCTGCTTATAGACGATAACTCGTGGTCGTGATGTCTTGCCATACAATGCTCCGCCCTCTTTTGACAGCTCTCTCAGTGCCTCCTCTGTTGATGTTAGATTGCCCGCAAACTCCTGATTAAGCGTTGTGCCGACAAAGTAGAACATCAGTGTATGTGATGTCGTTATCTCCTGTGGAGGCGTTGGAGTGTCTTGTCCGGGCAGGGGGAACGGATACTCCGGTTTCTCTTTGTTGCATGCCGTTGTGAGGCATAATGCGGTCGCTACAAATAGCGTAAGGGTATATCTAAACAAGTTCTTCATACTGTTAAGGTTGTTAATGTTTATTTATATTCGCGTGGCTTTAAGCCGTTAAATTGCCATGTTCGCTTTTTCTTGAATGTCACCTCCTCGGGCTTGTTGCGGTATATGCGGCTGTAATCGAAATAGAAGCCGCGTACCTTCTTGCCGTCGGGCATCTTGCGTGGTGCCACGAGGGGAATATACTCCACCTTGCGGCTGATAATCTCGGCTCGCTTGCTGGCAAGACCCATCGATGATACTACATCTGTGGCGTGCGAGAACATGATGATATGCATCGGATACTTTTCGCCGCGTCCGTCACCCGATGATTTTATGGTCTCCATAATGCCATGAAGATGGTAGAAGTAGGCCTCCTCCCTCTTTTTGTCGCCCATCTGACCGTAAGCAAAAACCAGCATGTTGAGTATTGTCGGGCTGAACGGGTCCAGAATCATCGCCTCGTTGCAGAGTGATATGATGTAGGCCAGCTCCTTGCTGTCGGGCGACTCGGTATTGATAGTCGGCAACGACGAGTATAGCTGGTCAAAGGCATTGTTTATGGCCGTCGGGCGGTAGTCGTCCTGGTAAGCAAAACCATAATAAAGGTAGTGATACTCCTCCTCGGTAAGGCGTTCCAGGTTGTTGTAACGCACCATAAGCGAGGTGTAGTAGTAGGGCGAAGATGAATCCATCGTCTTGCGAAGTATATCATCCTCGTCGGGAATTTTTGCCCACGATGTCGCCGCCGTGAAGGTTAGTAAAAGTATCAATAAGAGTTGTCTCATACGTTTTTTTATTTGTAAAACGCTGCGGTTAGCATAAATCGTATTCACGAATCAATCTTTCCATCTTCTTCATCAGCTGCTCGGTGGCCGGAACAAGCGGCAGTCGCAACTCGTTCTCAATAAGGCCGAGCAAATTCAAAGCCGCCTTGACGCCTGTGGGGTTGCCCTGCTCAAAGAGAGCAGATACAGCTTCGTCCAATGGCTTATAGGCCTCCTCGGCTCGGTCGAACAGTCCTTGGTTGCACAACTCAACAACGCGTGTAAAGCACTTCGGAAAGGCATCTGCTGCAACCGATATAACGCCATCGCCGCCTTTGCGGATGACATCTATCGTCATGCCGTCGTCACCCGACAAAACAAGAAAATCTTTCGGTACATTCTTTATAATCTGCTCTATCTGGTCAATCTTGCCCGAAGCCTCCTTAACGGCGATGATGTTGGGGCAGTCGGCAGCCAGTCGGCATGTCGTTTCAGCAGTCATATTGACACCCGTACGACCCGGTACGTTGTAGAGAATAATCGGGCGGGGAGATGACTCGGCAATAGCCTTGTAGTGGAGATAAAGTCCCTCTTGAGATGGCTTGTTGTAATACGGTGTAACACAGAGTAATGCTTCAACGTCTTCGAGGTCCATTTTGTTGATGTGTTCAATCACTGCCTTGGTGTTGTTTCCGCCAGCTCCCACAACCAGAGGCACACGAGATGCAATCTTCTCGCGTGTAAAGCGGATAATCTCACGCTTCTCCTCTTCGGTGAGTGTGGGTGTCTCGGCCGTTGTGCCAAGAGCCACGATGTAATCAACGCCACCCTCAATCACGTAGTCAATCATCTTTCCCAGAGCCTCCCAATCGCAACTTTGGTCGCCCTTGAATGGTGTTATCATTGCGACACCTACGCCGCAGAGATTGTGCTTTTTCATATATTTATTATATATAAATGAGTGTTCGTTTATCGTCATCTTCTAAAACAGAGTCCCCTGAATGGGTGCTTGCGAAGTGGTTTCACTTTTGGCCTCGCTGATGGCAGGGCTCTCTTCTGCTATCTCCTTATGCTCTGTCTCGTCTGTATTGCTATTAAGAGGCTCGGCCTCGGCTATCATCGCCATAAAATCATCCTCCGAGATGATGTTTATGCCGAGTTTTGTCGCCTTCTGCAACTTTGCCGGGCCTATCTTGTCGCCAGCCAGCAAATATGATGTGTTGGCCGATACGGCTGCAAGGTTTTTACCTCCGTGAACCTCAATCAGTGCCTTCAACTCGTCGCGAGAGTGGTTTGCGAATGAGCCAGAAATAACGAAGTTCAGACCCTCCAAGGTGGCCGAGGTCCGGTCTGCCTGCTGTGCCTCGAATTGTAAGCCTGCCGCCGCAAGACGCTGAATGATTGCGAGGTTGCTTTCGTCAGCAAAATACTCCAAAATAGCATCTGCAATCTTGTCGCCCACCTCCTCGGCCTCCATCAACTGCTCGCGTGAGGCCGACATCACTGCATCTATCGAACGGAAATGGGCCGCCAGATATTTTGCTGTCGTCTCGCCAACGAAGCGTATGCCCAAAGCAAAGAGTACGCGGTGGAATGGCACCTGCATAGAACGGGCGATGCTCTGCATTATATTTTCGGCCGACTTCTCGCCAAGACGAGGCAGTGCGGCAATCTGTTCGGGTCGCAGGTCGTAAATGTCGGCGATATTCTCTATCAGCCCATTCTCAAAGAGTAGCTCTACGGTCTCCTCGCCGAGGCTCTCGATGTTCATCGCCTTGCGGCGTATGAAGTGAATGATACGGCCCAGAATCTGCGGACGGCAGTGGCTCTGGTTGGGGCAGTAGTGCTTCGCCTCGCCCTCATAACGTACCAGCTCGGCACCACACTCCGGACAATGGGTGATATATCGCAGCGGCTCGCTGTCGGCATTGCGTTCCGATAGCTCTACGCCTGTAATCTTCGGAATAATCTCGCCACCCTTCTCTACATATACCATATCGCCTTCACGCAGGTCGAGGGCTGCTATCTGGTCGGCATTGTGTAGCGTAGCTCGCTTTACGGTTGTGCCGGCCAACAATACAGGTTCGAGGTTGGCTACGGGCGTTATAGCACCCGTACGTCCCACCTGATAGGTCACTTTCAGCAAGCGGGTGAGAGCCTGCTCGGCCTTAAACTTATAGGCTACAGCCCACTTTGGGGCCTTCGATGTTGAGCCCAATGCTCGGCGGTCGGCGTTTCGATTAACCTTTATGACAATACCGTCGGTGGGGAAGGGCAACGCCTTGCGTTCGGTGTCCCAGTATGTGATGAACTGCTCAATTTCCTGACGGTTGTGGCAGATGCGTGCCGCGTCCGAAATCTTAAAACCCCAACGGCGTGCAGCTTCCAGATTCTCCCAATGCGAATCAAACGGAAGGTCGCGACCTGCAATCTGGTATAGTGTGCAGTCCAGACCTCGCTTGGCTACCACCTGTGACTGTTGCTGCTTGAGTGTGCCGGCTGCGGCATTGCGGGGATTTGCAAATGGCGGCTCTCCAGACTGCTCACGTTCGGCATTCAGTCGGTCAAACGAAGAGTAGGGCATCATAATTTCGCCGCGAATCTCAAAAAAATCGGGGTAGTCGCCCGTGAGTGAGAGTGGCACGCTGCGTATGGTGCGTACGTTTGCCGTTACATCATCGCCTCGTGTGCCGTCGCCACGCGTTACGGCTCGCAGCAGAGCTCCATTCTCGTAGGTCAGCGATATGGCCGTTCCGTCAAACTTCAACTCGCACACATACTCAACCTCTCCGACCTCCTTCTCTACGCGGTCTATCCACTCGCCTAACTCCTCTATTGAGTAGGTGTTGGAGAGTGAGAGCATAGGAAATGAGTGCTCCACCGACTTGAAATCGTTCGTCAGGTCACTGCCTACTCGCATCGTGGGTGAGTTGGGATCGTAAAACTCGGGATGTGCGGCCTCCAAGTCCTGCAACTGACGCAATAGCGTATCGAACTCGTAGTCAGAGACTACGGGCGAATTCTCAACGTAATATTTGTGGTTGTATTCGTTGAGAAGGCTACGCAATTGGGTTATTTGCTGCTCAATGCTCGTCATAAAAGGTAATTTTCAGCGTAAAGGTACACAATTTGTTTGTAACACG
>JAFNXQ010000005.1 GCA_017383445.1 Alistipes sp. | reverse complement strand
GCGGGTGTTTTTTTTATCGCTTGAAATAGATGTCGAGCAACTCCTTCGCGGCGATGAATGAACTCATCTTTGCGTCCAAAACCTTCGCCTCAACATCCTCGATGCGTTCTGCAATCTCTGGATTTTGATAAAAGCTACTCTTCAACGCCTCGTTGATACTCTCGTACATCCAGTACTTGTTCTGACGGTTGCGGTTGGCCTCGTAATAGCCGTTGGCCTCGATGTGGTCAAGATACTCCTCGACGCCTTTCCATACCTCCTCCAAACCTGTCTGTGCAACTGATGAGCAGGTGTAAACCTTTGGCCGCCAGCCTGACTCTGGCATCGGAAAGAGGTGTAAAGCACCCTGATACTGAACTTTGGCAAGCTCTGCCTTGTGGATGTTTTCTCCGTCAGCCTTTGTGATGACCATCATGTCGGCCATCTCCATAATGCCTCGCTTGATACCCTGCAACTCGTCGCCTGCACCCGAAATCTGCAACATGAGGAACATATCGACCATAGAGTGTACGGCGGTCTCCGACTGACCTACACCGACGGTCTCGATGAATATAACATCGAAGCCGGCCGCCTCGCACAGTACGATGGTCTCGCGGGTCTTGCGTGCTACGCCGCCCAGTGAGCCTGCCGAGGGTGAAGGGCGGATGAAGATGTCGGGATTCGAAGAGATGCTCTCCATGCGCGTCTTGTCACCCAGAATAGAGCCGCCACTACGTTCCGAACTGGGGTCAATAGCTAAAACAGCCAGCTTGTGACGCAGCGATGCTACCATGCCGCCGATTGCCTCGATAAAGGTCGATTTGCCGGCTCCGGGGACACCCGTAATACCTATGCGAACAGATTTACCGGCATAGGGCAGGCATCTCTCGATAATCTCCTGTGCCTGTGCATAGTGTGTCGGGTTGTTGCTCTCAATGAGTGTGATGGCTTGCGAGAGGATGGTGATATCTCCCTTCAGGATACCTTCCACATACTGCTCGGTAGAGAGTGCGCGACGTCGCTTGCGAACAAAATAGGGATTGACAATAGGCTGGTCCTCAACGCCTTCTGTTACGGTTAAGGCACTGTCGTGATGTGTGTCAATATACTCTTTTTCAAAGTGTTCAATCTTTGTAAAAGCCATTTTATTTCGATTTAGTTGTTAAAATATTCTTTATTACTTCGTTGCTCAATGTTAGGCCGTTTCCGCACCATACAGCACGATTTTTATCGTCGCAGATGACACAAAACGGGATAAAACTGACTCTAAACGCCTGAAAAGTACGCCCTCTGTCATCAAATGCTACGCCTATATTGTCACATAGATGCTCGGTCAGGGTAACACCGGCCTTGGCATACTCCTCCTTGGTGATAATCACGAGGTTGATATTTGACGAGTAGTCATAAACCAACTGCTTAATCTGCTCCAGACAGCTGCGGCAGAGCTTGCTCTCGGTGTGGTGGAAGAGTATGCAGGAGAGTGGCGTGTCAACAGGTTTGGCATCCATCAACCACGCACTGAGCTGCATCTCCGGCAATTTATCTCCGATGATGACATTTTCGGCATTTGCCGTATATCTGCAACTCAACAAAAATATGAGTATGACGAGCAGTCTCTTCATTTGTGAATCTGTTTAGAGTGTGCTAAATTAGCAATTTTAGGGTAAAGAAACAAGAGTTTCGGAAAGTATTGTCAGGGGAGGTAGAAAAAGTGTCAAAAGCAGCAATTTTTCTGTTAAAATATAAGGTATAATGCTTGATTGAATGTTTTATTATTCGTAACTTTGCAGAGTTTTGAGCATAGGGTATGGGGTAGTGCCGTAAATCTATGCCAAACGATAGTGCGGAGAGAAGTTTTTTTGAAAAAGACCAAAAATTTACACACATAAAATAATAACTTTTAACAATCAAAAAATTATGAAAGTTTCACACATTGAGCATCTTGGTATTGCAGTGAAGAGCCTTGACGAGGCAATTCCTTATTGGGAGAACGTATTGGGCCTTAAGTGTTATGCTATCGAGGAGGTAGCTGATCAGAAGGTAAGAACAGCTTTCTTTATGCTGGGTCAGACAAAGATTGAGCTTTTGGAGCCTACTTCAGAGGATTCAACCATTGCAAAGTATATCGAGAATCGCGGTATCGGTATCCACCACATGGCACTTGCTTGCGAGAATATCGAGGAGCAGTTGGCTGATGCAGAGGAGAAGGGTATTCGCTTGATTGACAAGACTCCTCGTGCAGGTGCAGAGGGTATGACAATCGCATTCCTTCATCCAAAATCAACACAGGGTATCTTGACAGAGCTTTGTGAGAACAAGAACAAATAATTCAACAAAATAAAGCACATTTCAATTATGAGCGAAATTCAGAAGAAAGAGGTAGCCAAACTTATTGAGAATCGCGAGATTGCCCGTATGGGTGGTGGCGAGAAGGCTATCGAGAAGCAGCACGCAAAGGGAAAGTACACTGCTCGTGAGCGTATTCATATGCTTTTGGACGAGGGTAGCTTCGAGGAGTTCGATATGTTCGTAACTCACCGTTGCTATGACTTCGGTATGGAGAAGAAGCATACTTTCGGTGATGGCGTGGTAACAGGTTATGGTACTATCGCTGGCCGTCTGGTATATGTATTTGCACAGGACTTTACCGTAACAGCAGGTTCTTTGTCAATCTCATTGGCTGACAAGATTTGCAAGGTTATGGATATGGCGATGAACAACGGTGCTCCCTGCATCGGTTTGAATGACTCGGGTGGTGCTCGTATTCAGGAGGGTGTAAATGCGTTGGCTGGTTATGCTAATATCTTCCAGCGTAACGTGATGGCTTCTGGTGTTATTCCCCAGATCTCTGCTATCTTCGGTCCTTGTGCCGGTGGTGCAGTATATTCTCCCGCATTGACAGACTTTATCATTATGCGTCGCGAGACATCTAATATGTTCCTTACAGGTCCGAAGGTTGTTAAGACCGTTACAGGTGAGGACGTTACACAGGAGCAGTTGGGTGGTGCAAATATGCATACAACAAAGAGTGGTGTAGCTCAGTTTGCAGTTGATTCAGAGGAGGAGGGTATCGCACTTATCCGCAACCTTCTCTCATATATGCCACAGAACAATATGGAGGATGCTCCTCTGGCAATGTGTACCGACAGCAT
>JAFNXQ010000069.1 GCA_017383445.1 Alistipes sp. | reverse complement strand
TTTTCATCTACTCGCTGCCGCTGCTCATAGGTGGTGTTGCGGGTACGGCGGGCGAGTTTCTCGATAGGCAGATGATTAAGTACCTGCTGCCCGACGATATATCTATGGCACAGTTAGGCGTCTATGGAGCTATCACGAAGATAGCCGTTGTGATGACCCTCTTTACACAGATGTACCGCTTGGCAGCCGAGCCCTTCTTCCTCTCGAACTTCACGAAGGAGGAGTTTGTGGAGTCGAATGCTGCGGCGTTGAAGTACTTTGTTATGGCCTCGATGCTCATATTTCTGGGCATAGCTCTCTTCCGCGATGTGTTCGCCCTGATTGTGGGCCGTTCGTTCCGCGAGGGTATCGACATACTGCCCGTTGTGCTGGGTGCGAACATCCTTGCCGGCGTGTGGCTCAACCTATCGTTCTGGTATAAGAGAGAGGAGAAGACGCAGTTTGCACTCTATGTGACCTTTACGGGTCTTGCCGTTGTTGTGGTGCTGGGTCTGCTTATGGTGCCACGCTGGGGTTACAGGGGTGCTGCGTGGGCAAGGCTCGGAGCCGAGGCTGCTATGGTTGTTGTCAGTCTGTGGCTCAATCGCCGTTACTTCCCCACACCCTACGACTTCGGACGCATTGCGGAGTATGTGGTGGCGGGTGTGGCTCTCTATCTCGCCAGCGAGGCCCTGCTGCACTATGGCTCACCGACAGTGGTGGTGCGTTACGGCGTGAATGTGATGTTGTTTGTGGCCTTTGTGGTCTTTGCCGTTTGGCGAGAGAAGATTGATGTCGGAGGGCTGTTGAGAAGTGTGATGAGAAGAAACAAAAAATAGAACAGAATATGAAAGTAAAGATTGTAAACCATTCGCGTTATGCGTTGCCGGAGTATCAGACGCCGCTGTCGGCAGGTCTGGATATCCGTGCCAACATCAAGGAGAGTGTTACGCTTGCTCCGCTGGAGAGAGCTATCGTGCCTACGGGCCTCTATGTCGAGCTTCCCGCCGGCTACGAGATGCAGATACGCCCCCGCAGTGGCCTGGCAGCCAAGCACGGCATCACGGTACTGAACTCGCCCGGCACTATCGATGCCGACTATCGTGGCGAGATAAAGGTCATACTCGTGAACCTGAGCAACGAGCCTTTCGCCATTGAGGGTGGCGAACGCATTGCACAGATGGTTGTAGCCCGCCACGAGCAGGTGGAGTGGGAGAGTGTCGAGGAGCTCGGCACAACCGAACGCGGCGAGGGCGGCTTCGGCTCAACAGGAAAGTAAACCGAGAGGAAAGATAAAAGTTCAACCGACGCTGCGGAGCGAGGGCAGAGGGTGCTTGCACACTATGCCGAGCCGCGAGGAGGAAAAGCCTGCGCAGCAGGGTTAAAGATGAAAGAGAAAAAGATGCGTTTTGCAGATATCATAGGACAGGAGAGCCTGAAACGACACCTCACCGAGAGTGTCGATAAGGGGCGTATCAGCCACGCACAGCTGTTCAGCGGTGCGGCGGGTGTGGGTACGCTGCCCCTTGCCATAGCCTATGCCCAGTACCTCAACTGCACAAATCGTCACGATGGCGACTCGTGTGGCGAGTGTCCTTCGTGCCGGCAGATAGCCGAGGCGGCACACCCCGACCTGCACTTCGTCTTCCCCGTGAACAAGCAGGGCAAGAAGGCGGGTGAGGTGGTCTTGTCGGGCGAGTTTATGCCTCTGTGGAGGGAGATACTCTCCGATACGGGTGGCTACTTCACGCCCCAGCAGTGGTACGACAGGCTCGATCTGGGCAAGACTCTGAAAGGCCTTATCACGGCACGCGAGGCCGACGAGATAATACGCCGCTTGCAGTTCAAGAGCTTCCAGTCGGAGTATAAGATAATGATTATATGGCAGCCCGAGGCGATGAACGACGAGGCGGCAAACAAGATACTCAAAATCCTTGAGGAGCCGTGGGAGAAGACGGTGTTCCTGCTGGTGTCGGAACGCCCCGACCTGCTGCTGCCGACCATCATCTCGCGAGTGCAGGAGGTGGCTGTGCCACGCCTCACCATCGAGGACCTGATGCCTCTGGCGGGTGAGGGCGACGAGCAACGCAGACGCAATATGGCACGTCTGGCGGCGGGCGATATTATCGAGATGCGTACGCTGGCCGGTGGCGAGGAGGATGCCGTGAAGCGTGAGAGCTTCGACCTGTTCTGCTCGCTTATGCGACTGTCGTACAACGATAAACACCTCGAGCTCATCGAGTGGGCCGACGAGGTGGCAGCCCTCTCGCGAGAGCAGCAGCGAGCAATGCTGCGTCACGCAGCACGCCTTTTGCGTGAGAGCTATATGTTGCACGCCGGGCTGGGCTCGATAAGCTATCTGTGGGGTGCCGAGGCGGAGTTCTGCAATAAGTTTGCACCCTTCATCGGCAACCAGAATGTGGAGTTTATCCTCAACGAGATAGAGCTGGCGATGCGTCAGGTGAGCCAGAACGGCAATGCGAAGATTATATTCACGCACTTTGCTCTGGCGGTGAGCAAGACCATAAACCGATTGAAATGATGCACAGCGTAACACTCCTCACGGGCAGCAATGACCCATTGGCCGTAGCCATACTCCTGCGGGCAGCCTCGCTGCTTGCCGAGAGGATAGGCCAGCAGGCCGCTGCGTCGGAGATATACCCCTCGGAGGCGTGGGGTTTTGAGTCGGAGAGGCCCTTCTACAATCAGGCTCTGCGGTTTCATACCGCATTGGAGCCGGAGCAGGTGCTCGATGCCGCACAGGAGGTTGAGCAGTTGCTGGGTCGCCGCCGCGACGAGGAGCTGGCGGAGAGGGAGAGAACGGGTCAGCGATACGCCTCGCGAAGGGTCGATGTCGATGTGATGTTCTACGACGAGGAGATTATCTCCACGCCACGCCTTACGGTGCCGCACCCGCTGCTGCACGAGAGGGAGTTTGCTCTGCGTCCGTTGTGCGAGATTATGGGCGACTATCGGCATCCGCAGCTGCAACGCCCGTTGAAGGATATTCTGGCCGGGCTGGGCAGATGCCTGTAAAATGAGAAAAAAGTAATACGAGATATGAAACGATTTTTGTCAGTGATAATAGTTGCCTCGGCGGTGCTGATGCTCTCGTGGGGCTGTTTCAAGGATGTGCTGGCCTACACCGTATTCCGCATTGCGGTATATGAGCAGGCCTCGCAGAATGGCGAGATAACCAAGTCGGAGGATCTGCTCTCCTACGCCTATTATGTCGATACCACCGAGTGGAAGGTGGCCTCGTGGGAGGATGCACAGGCTTTCCGCATCACCAACAAGACTACGGGCGAGGTGAAGGATGTGCCCGACCGCATAGGCGATTTCGCTTCGGGTGACGAGTATCAGGTGTCGATGGAGCTGAACAAGAAGATTTCGATGCTGGTGGTCGTGAATCCCGAACTGCGTATGTATGCCTACCGCAAGTATGAGCTGCCGGTAAACCTTGCGAGGGTCGATACCAAGCTCTACTTCTCGCCGTGGAAACGCAGCCATACGGCGAGTGGCTGGCAGATTATGAATCCCTTCTTTGGAGTGACCGAGGAGTAGGGAGTGGAAGAGATAGAAACAGGAACTATAAGTTTTAAGAGAATATAATGAGATTTAGCAACCATAATTTTATGCGTCGGTCGGTGGTGGGAACCCTCTCGGCCGCTGTGCTGTTGTTGTTTGGCGGAGCCTTTTTCAGCCGCTGTGCTTCGGTGGGAACGCCCGAGGGCGGACCCAAGGATACACTGCCTCCGGTGGTGCTGGGTATGATGCCCTATAACTACACCGAGAGCCTCACCACAAAGCGTATTGCTGTGGAGTTTAACGAGTATATCCAGCTCAAAGACCAGCAGAAGGAGCTCTACACCTCGCCGGCGATGAAGAAGAACCCCACGCTGCTGATGCGTGGCAAGACCCTGCTTATCGACATCAAGGATGACTCGCTGCTGCCTAACACCACCTACGCCATAGAGTTCGGTGCTACGGTTGCCGACAACAACGAGGGCAATCCGCTGCACGGCTTCCGCTATGTCTTCTCTACGGGAGGCCCTATCGACTCACTCTTTATGTCGGGCTACACCGAGGATAGCGAGAAGCTCGACTCGCTGGGTCGCACCTTCATCTACTTCTTCGAGGCCGACTCTGTTGCCGAGCCGAAGGAGTACGACTCGACAATCTTCAACTATAAACCCTCGAAGATTGCCCGTTCAAAGGGTAACGGCATATTCATCGCACAGAACCTGAAACCTGTGCCTTACCGCATCTATGCCTTCTTCGACTCTAACGACAATCAGTTGTACGAGCCCGGAATCGACAAGATTGGCTTCCTCGACGAGGTCTATAACCCGCTGGAGATGCCTCCCTTTGGTGTGTGGTACGACTCGTTGCGACACTACCTCTCGGCTGACCCGCAGCTCTACTTCCGTATGTTTACCGACGAGAGCTTTGTGCGTCAGACCCTCTCGGAGCATAACCGCCCCGACCGCCACAAGGTCGATTTGCAGTTTGCGGCACGCAATCCGCAGATTCTGGAGATAAAGCTCGACGGCATCAACTCAAAGGATATCATCATCGAGCCTCACTCGTCACGTCGCGACACGCTGCACCTGTGGCTCAACGTGCCGTCGGAGAGCCTTCCCGACACCATCAGGGGCTTTGTGCGTTATATGAAGCACGACTCGGTGCGTATGCTGCGTGAGGATACCGCCAAGCTGCGTCTTGTATGGCGACTCATCGAGAGCCGCGAGCAGGAACGCGAACGCGAACGTCTGGAAAAGGAGAAGGCGAAGGCCGAGGCCGAGGGCTTGGAGTGGACCCCGCCCCCAACACCCTCGAAGTTCAAGTTCGAGAAGTTTCAGGCAAGTGCCGAGGTCAATCCCGAACTCGACCTGCCGCTGGAGTTCGCCACGCCGCTGACACGCTTCGACTCGTTGAAGGTGGAGATGCTCTCGTGGGGCGAGAAGGGCGACACGCTGCCCGAGAACATACACTTCATACCCGACTCTCTCTCGCAACGCAAGTGGCGTGTGAGGGCTGACTGGAATCCGAAGCGTAAGTACCAGCTCTACTTCCCGAAGGATGCTCTGGCCGACATTACGGGCGAGGGTAACGACTCGGTGTCGATGTCGCTGACGGTCAGCGACAAGGAGAAGTACGCCACGCTGAACCTGAATGTAACGCCCCGTCACCCCGACTACAAATATATCGTGCAGATTATCGAGGGCTCGGCCAACAAGGTATCTCGCGAGATACGCGACCTGGGCAGTGGCATACACACCGTCTATTACATCCCTGCGGGCGATGTGCGTCTGCGAATCATCGAGGATGTGAATGGCAATGGCAAGTGGGACAGCGGAAATATGGTTGAGATGCGTCAGAGTGAACGTGCCGAGTTCTACAAGAACGAGCAGGAGGAGGAGATGATGACCACCAAGACGGGCTGGGAGTTTGACATAAGCCTCGATATGGCACGTCTGTTTGAGCCTGTAAGTATGGAGCAGCTCATTGAACGCCTCGACAAGCGTGAGGCCGACCGTCTGGAGAAGCTCGAAGAGGAACGCCGCAAGCAGGGTAACCAGCAGAAGGGTCAGCAGGGTGGCTCTATGATGGGCGGCGGAATGGGCTCTATGGGCGGCGGAATGATGGGCGGAATGGGCGGTATGATGGGTGGCTCCGGAGCCGGCTCTTCAAGGTCCGATATGATGATGAATTCAGGACGATAACCTAACAATGCAATGATGAATCAGTTTAAGAAGATACTCTTTACACTCCTCGCCCTTGCGGCCTTCGGTGGCTTTGGCGAGGTCTATGCCCAGCACACGCTGGGAGTATTCGGCGGTGCTGGCATGGCTACCGTACGCCTCTACCCGAAGAAGGAGCAGCGACAGCTCTTTCCCGTGATTAACGGCGGTCTGTCGTGGCGTTACTACTCTATGCCCCGCTATGTGGGTTGCGTGGGTGCCGATTTGGAGTATATGCAGCGAGGCTTCTCGTTTGGATATACCTACACCTCGAAGTACGACGACCAGGGCAAGGAGCACCGCACCTACAAGTTCTTCACACGCCATGTCAATACCATTATGATGCCTATCGTGTGGCAGCCCCACGTCTATCTCATCCGCAACCATATAAGGGTCTTCCTCGACGCTGCCGTGACCTTCTCGTACAACTTCGGCGGCGACTACGAGTATGATGACCAGCCCACGTGGTCGGGCAAGTATAACTGGCGTTTAGAACGCGACAACCGCTGGAACTATGGTCTGGCGGGCGGTGGTGGCTTTGCTCTGCTCTTTGGGCAGTTTGAGGTGGGTGTGCGTGCCCGCTACTACTTCGGTTATGCCGATCTTATGCGAAACCTCAACAAGTACCGCAACAACGGCACCGATGGCCGCGAGAATCCCTTCTACTACACCCCCAACCGTTCGCCGATGGATAACCTGTCGCTGAATGTGACCCTTGCCTACCGATTCAACAAGGAGGGCTTCGAGACGTGGAATGCACCTCGCCAGCGTGACCGCCAGATAAAGAAGAAGGAGTTTAACTTCTCGGAGGCTGCCGGAGGCAATAGCGGCCGCCGCAGAAGAAGGTAGCGAAGGCCCGGAGCAATGTTTTTCGAGAAATTTTTACCAAACCAGCCAATTCTGTAAACGACAAAAAGAGAACAATATGGAAGCAACACAAACAACACGACAGCAGAAGATTGCCCGACAGATTCAGCGAGATATCGCCGAGATTCTGCAAAAGGACGGCAAGGCCTTCCTGCTTGGCACTATGGTCACCGTGACAACGGTGCGAGTGTCGCCCGATTTGGCCTATGCCAAGGTATATTTCAGCATCTTCCCCTTCGACCGCAACGCCGAGGTTATGGAGTCGCTGGAGAAGAACAACTGGTTTCTGCGTCGCGAGCTGGGCAAGCGTATCCGCAACCAGCTGAAGGTGGTACCCGAGTTGCAATTCTTCCTCGATGACTCGCTGGAGTATATCGACAACATCGACTCATTGTTGAAGGAGTAACAGCATAATTGAGCCACAGAGGATGAATCTTGCTCGGTTCATAGCACGCCGCTATATGCGGTCACACGCCTCACACACGGTGATAAATCATATCTCGCGTGTGAGCATTATTGCTATGGCTGCACCTGTGGCGGCTATGATAGTGCTGATGTCGGTCTTCAACGGACTGGAAGATATGACTCGCCGCCTCTATGTGGCTGTCGATGCCGATGTGAAGGTGCTGCCCGCCGAGGGTACAACCTTCGTGGCCGACGATGCTCTCTTCGATGCGATTGGCTCGGTGGAGGGGGTGGAGTGCTTCGCCGCTGTTCTGGAGCAGGGTGCTCTGGTGGAGTATGACGGCTCACGCACGATAGTTAGGGTGAAGGGTGTCGATAACCTCTACAAGCGTGTTGTGCCCATTGCGGAACGCGTGGTGGCGGGTACATTCACTACGCAGATGGAGCAGAACGACTGTCTGGTGGCGGGCTATGGCGTCATTTACAGCCTGCAACTATCCCGCGGCACATTAGGCAAGGAGTTGAGCCTCTATGCCATCAACCGCACGCGTTTCTCGTCGCTGCTGCCTGTGGGTGGCTATACACGCCGCGATATGCCGCTGACGGGTGTTTTCTCGGTGGATGAGAGCTATGCCAACACCATCTACACCTCGCTGCGTGGGGCACAGCAGCTCTTCAATTACACCGACCGCCTCTCTGCCGTTGAGGTGAGGGTGCGTGAGGGTGCCGATGCCGATGCTGTCGCCGAGGCTCTGCAAGAGAGGCTTCCGGACAGGAGGGTGCAGACGCGTGAGCAGGGCAACTCCATCTATCGCCTTATGGCGTTGGAGAAGTGGGGTGTCTTCTTCATTGCGGCACTCATTCTGGCTATCGCCTCACTGTCGATTGTCGGCACGCTTGTTATGGTCATCATCGACAAACGCGACGATGTGGCTACGCTTCGCACTATGGGTATGACCACGCCGCAGGTGCGTGATATATTCCTCGCCGAGGGACATATTATGGCTCGGTGGAGTATGGTGATAGGTGTTGTTGTGGGTGTGGCTCTGGCCCTGTGTCAGCAATATTTCGGGCTGGTGCGACTCAATGCCGCAACGCTTATGGTTGATGCCTACCCCGTGCGGCTGAATATCGTGGATGTGTTGTTTACGGTGGCAATATATATGGCCATATCATCGGTCATCACACGCCTTACGGTGCGACGGATGATATGATTAACTGATATAAGATAATTTTTTTGTATGAGAAGCATATTCAATTTGTTTCTGGTCCTGATGCTGCTGGCCTTTGTGGGCTGTAACAAGCACAAGACCATACCCGACAGGGAGCTGGCGGCAATATTTCACGATGCTGTGGTGGTGAATGCCTACCTCAGCAACGAGACCATACGCAACGACTCGCTGAACATCTACGAGCCTATCTTCGAGAAGTATGGCTACACGACCGACGATGTGCGTTACACCATTTCGTCGTTCCTGCGTCGTAAGAGTGCCAACCTGAGTGATGTCGTGGACGAGATGATTCGTCTTGTCGAAGAGGAGTACGATGCGTTGGAGCTGGCCGTGACGAAGCTCGACACCATCGACAATGTGGCACGCCGCGAGGCACGCCGCACGATTCTGCTGGATACGGCTGTCGTGGTGCGTACGGTACGCGACTCGGTGAAGATGTTCTACGAGATACCCTTCGAGGGTGCGGGTCACTACACCATATCGACGGAATATACTCTCGACACGCTGGATAAGTCACGCGGACGCCGTTTCTCGGTGCGTAAGATGCTGGGTGACTCCACCACCAAGCAGCTCTACGCCTCGATGATGCACCACTACCGACCCTCGAAATCGACAGCCAATATCGACATCAGCGAGAAGGATGCTGCCGATATCATTGCCTTGCAGATTAACCTCAACGACTTCCGCCACGCCTCGGCACGCGATAGGGCGTTGTATCCCAAGCCGAAGGTTACGAAGATGGATATACACTCGGTGAAGGTGGAGTTTACGCCCACTACCGAGGAGTGCGTCAAGGAGCTGTATGACCGCGAATTAGGCATACGCATACTCTCCGATACGATGTTCTTCGGCAAGGAGCTGTTGGCGTCGGGCGAAGGCGACGATGATGACGATGACGAAGGTGTTGGCGATGATGCCGGCGACGAGGCTGAAAAGGATGATAGTGCCGAAAAAGCCGACGCAATAACAGAATAACACTGAAAGAGTATGACCGCACTGCGTTACATAGCAGCACACTACCTCATCGATAGAGGTGAGATAGTTCCACGCCCTGTTGTGGCGGTGGATGCTGCGGGGTGCGTGGTCGAGGTCGGGCAGTGGGAGGAGCTGGACACAATGCCCCATACCGAGTTTTACGCCGGTGTGTTGTGTGCAGGTTTTGTCAATGCCCATTGCCATACGGAGCTATCATACCTCCGCGGAGCCATAGCCCGTGGCGAAGGCTTTGCGGCGTTTGCCCGCGAGATAGGTCGTGTCAGGGGGCTTTTCTCCGCCGAGCAGCGTCAGCAGGCTTTGCTTGCGGCCGATGCTGCTATGTGGCAGGAGGGCGTCGAGGTTGTTGGCGATGTGGTGAATGACGAGAGCTCGTTTGCAGTGAAGCGTCGCAGCCGCATCAGCTATCTCTCGTTCAGCGAGGTCTTTGGACTTGGCTCCACAACCGAGTCGGCACGCCGTTTGACGGTGAATCCTCACACCTCGCTTACGCCGCACTCGACCTACTCGGTGCAGGATGCGGTTTTTCGCGAGATAGCCGATGAGGGGTCGCAGACACAAAGGCAGCAGCCACTCTCTATCCACTTTATGGAGTCGGATGCGGAGGCAGCATTGTTTCGTGGCGAGGGCTCACTCGCCGCGTGGTATGCTAAAATGGGTTGGCAGTGCGACTTCCTGCACTACGGCTCGCCCGCACGCCGCGTGGTGGAGTCCGTGCCGCACGACAGAGGGGTGCTGCTGGTGCATAACTGCTGCGTGGGGCGTGACGATGTGCGACTCATCGAGAGCCACTTCGACAGCGTTGGCTGGGTGCTGTGTCCGCGGTCGAACGACTATATCTCTCACCTGCAACCGCCTGTGGCGATGTTGCGTGAGGAGGGCGTGCGGATTTGTATAGGCACCGACTCACTGGCCTCAAACGACTCTCTCTCGATGATGGCGGAGATGCGTGCCCTGGGGCATATACCTCTGCGAGAGGTGGCTCGCTGGGCGACAATAAATGGAGCCGAGGCGTTGGGTGTTGAGGCCGACAAAGGCTCGGTGGAGAGGGGCAAGCATTCGGGCATAGTGCTTATTGAGGGTGTAACGATGGAGGCCGATGGCGAACTATACCTCACCGAGAGCAGTTCGGCTCGCCGTCTGGTGTAGTTGGGCGAAAAATTATAGATATTAAGAACCGAAAAACGATATAACTATGGAATTGAAGAAGATTTTGGCTACACGCCGTAGCGTACGAAAATATCTCGACCGCAAGGTTGAGAAGGAGGTGTTGCAGCGAGTTGTGGATATGGCTCTGTCGGCACCCTCATCACGCAATACGCGTTCTACCCGCCTGTGGGTTGTCACCGACAAGCGTCAGTTGGAGATAATCTCGCAGATGCGTGACTATGGAGCCGCCTTTGTGAAGGATGCTCCGGCGGCGATACTCGTTATGGGCGACAAGGATAAAACCGACCTGTGGCTCGACAACTGTGCCATCACAGCCACCATACTGCAACTTGCGGTGGTGGACGAGGGTCTGGCGTCGTGCTGGGTACATGTCAATGACCGCCCCGTGAAGCGTGAGGAGCCTGCCGGCGAGAAGGCCGATACGCTGTTGCGTCGCGAGTTGGGCATACCCGAGAACTACGGCATTCTGTGTGCCATTGCGTTGGGTTACTCCGACTTCCAGCCCGCCGACCTGCCGGCATACGAGGGCGAGGAGAGAGTCAAGTGGCTGTAAAAGAGTGAAAAACATAAAAAATTGAGATAATGAAGGAACTAAAAACAAACTATAAACGCGAGGATGTTTACGATGCGGAACGCATCGAGAAGCTGGCGTATCACTACCGCGAGATTCTCTCGCTGCTTGGCGAGGATGCCGAGCGTGAGGGTCTGCTCAAAACACCCGAACGCGTGGCGAAGGCTATGTCATTCGTCACGAAGGGCTACACGCAGGACCCTGTGGAGATTATCAATCAGGCTATCTTCCGCGAGGAGTATCAGCAGATGGTGCTGGTGAAGGATATCGAGCTCTTCTCGATGTGCGAGCATCATCTTATGCCCTTTGTGGGTAAGGCTCACGTTGCCTACATCCCCAATGGCCGCATCACGGGACTCTCGAAGATTGCCCGCGTTGTGGAGTGCTTCGCACGCCGCTTGCAGGTGCAGGAACGCCTGACGGTGCAGATTCGTGACTGTATTCAGGAGGCGTTGAATCCTATTGGTGTGGCTGTGGTCATCGAGGCGAGCCATATGTGTATGCAGATGCGAGGTGTCGAGAAGTTGGGCTCGGCGACAACCACATCGGCCTTCACGGGCGTTTTCCTCAAAGACACCCGCACCCGCGAGGAGTTCCTGACGCTGATAAGCAACAAGTACCGATAGGAAATACAACCTGTCAGGTAGGGACTTGTTAAAAATTGATAACAACAAAACACAAACAAACTTAAAATAACTACTGCTATGAAAAGATTTACATTTTTTGCTGCACTGATGGTGGCTATCCTCGGTGTGGCGTGTGGCGATCCAAAGCCCGAAGAACCCAAGACAATTGCCGTAACAGGCGTAACCCTCTCGCCAGCATCAAAGGTGATGGCTCCGGGTGATAGTGTTCAGCTCACCGCAACGGTTGCTCCGGAGGATGCTACCGACAAGAGTGTCGTGTGGTCATCATCAAAGGCATCTGTTGCTACGGTTAGTGATGCGGGTCTTGTGACGGCCGTAGGCGAGGGCTCGGCTACAATCACCGTCAAGACTGTCGATGGTGACAAGACCGCAACCTGCAAGATTACCGTTGAGTCGGAGCCTGCTGCGGTTGAGAGTGTGGCTATCAACAAGCAGGAGATTGAACTTGCCCCCGGCCAGACCGAGCAGCTGGAGGCCATAATCTCACCCGAGAATGCCGAGAACAAGAATGTTCGCTGGACAAGCTCCGACTACGATGTGGCAAATGTGGGCCGCACAACGGGCCTCGTGACTGCGAAGGCCAATGGCGAGGCTACCATCACCGTCAAGACCGTCGAGGGCGAGAAGACCGCTACCTGCGTAGTGAAGGTTATAACACCCGTCGAGAGTATCTCGTTGAGCAGCACCTCGGCGACACTTATCCCCGAGGCTACGCTGGCACTTGTAGCTACCGTTCTGCCCGAGACCGCATCAGACAAGAATGTCGTGTGGTCATCGTCAGACAATGCCGTGGCGAAGGTTGAGGATGGTGTGGTTACAGCCGTAGCTGTGGGCGAGGCTACCATCACCGCTGAGGCCGGTGGCAAGAGTGTTGCCTGCAAGATAAAGGTCGCAGAGCCTACAACACAAATCAAGGCCATATCGTTCAACATCACCGTAAGCCATAACGACGCTACCAACTACTGGTCGCAGCGTCGTGACGGTATCGTCAATTTCATCAAGGCCGAGAAGCCCGATGTTATCGGTATGCAGGAGACTACCGAGCATCAGCTGTCATACCTCAAAGGCAAGTTGTCGGGCTACGACCACTACGGCATCGACCGTGGCGGCAGCAATAATGGCTACGAACGCACCTCAATCATGTATAACACTGCAACCGTAGAGGTGCTGGATAAGGGTACCTTCTGGCTCTCGGCAACTCCCAACTCTCCGTCAAAGAGCTGGAACGATGAGATTTTTGCACCCGTTGAGGGTACGCCCGGTGCAATGAAGTATCACCGCACCTGTACTTGGGTCAAGTTCAAGTCAAAGGCCGACGGCAAGGTGTTCTTCTACTACAACACCCACCTCGAATTTGGCTACCACGCCAACTATAACCTCGGTCAGACCGCCCGCGAGAAGGGTGTGGCCCTTATCGTTGAACGCATCAAGCAGCAGGCCGTAAACGGCGAGGCTGTAATCTTCGGTGGCGATATGAATCAGGTGGCACAGGACAAGTGCTTCAACGCCGCTTTGGCGTATGGTATGAAGAGTGGCCGTGTAACTGCAACCACCGCTACAAGCGAGCAGAACCGCAACAGCATCACTTGGCACGACTACGATGCCTCTGCACGCGACAAGCAGGAGAACAACAATTACAGCCCCAACAGCTGGAATATGATTGATCACTTCTTCCTGAAGAACTGTAATGCGACAGAGTTCCGCACCATCCGCGACACCAACTATGGTGGCGAGATTGACCCGAAGAACAATGGCGGAAAGTATCTTGCCGACCACTTCCCCGTCTTGATTACCATTGCGTTGTAAAAACAATACACGATGAAGCGATTTATTATAACACTATGCGTAGCCCTCTCTGCCCTTATGTGTGCAGAGGCGGCTCACGCAGTCAAACGAGTGAAGGTGGTGTCGTTCAATATCGTGGTGAGCAACCACGAGACCGAGAACGGCTGGGACATCCGCAAGAGTGCCATCGCCCGCTTCCTCGCAGAGGAGCAGCCCGACATTGTGGGTTTGCAGGAGGCTACCTATATGCAGATACAATATCTGCTGGCGGGTATGCCCGACTATCTGTTCTGTGGCGTGAGCCGCGACACAGGCACCAAGGGTGGCGGTGGCGAGTACTCGGCTATCCTCTACAACCGCAAGCGTTTTGAGGCTCTCGACAAGGGCGAGTTCTGGCTCTCGGCAACACCCGACCGCCCCTCACGCAGTTGGAACGACGCTGTGCAGACACGCATCGAGCCGCACCCGGGAGCTATGAAGCATAACCGCATCTGTACTTGGGTGAGGTTGCAGGATAAGTCGTCGAAAAAGGAGTTTTTCTTCTTCAACACCCACCTCGAATTTGGCTACCACGCCGACCAGAACCTCGGCCAGACAGCCCGCGAGAAGGGTGTGGAGCTTATTGTGGAGAAGATGCGTGAGTTAGTGCCCGAGGGTATGCCCGTGATTCTGTCGGGCGATATGAACCAGATGACCGACAACCGCTGCTTTACGCCACTCTATGAGTTTGGTATGAAGAACTCGCGTGTTGAGGCTGCGAAGGTCATCAGCGAGGAGAACCGCAACAGCATCACCTGGAACGGCTTTAACTTCGGTGCAAACAAGGCTTCGACCTTCGAGCAGGAGGATAAGAGCAAGGGCCCGGGTAACTTCTTTATGATTGACTACATCTACTACAAGAATTGCAAGGCTGTGGAGTACCGGACCATCCGCGACCGCCGCTATGGCGAGGAGCCGGAGGTCGATGGCACACCCTATATGTCGGATCACTATCCCATACTTGCGGTGATGAAGATGTAGTCGGGAGGCGAGTGGAGAGAAATCAGGAATTTTAGTGAAATTTTAGGGAATTTAGAGAATCAAACCTCCCTAAATTCCTTAACCTCCCTAATCTCCCTAAACCCCCTACTCCCCCTGAACTAACGACTTAAAACAACCATAAAATGGAACAACAAGTAAAAGAGCTGCTCGCGAGGGTCATACACCCCGAGACGCAGCAGAACATAGTAGAGAGTGGCATTGTCGAAAAGGTTACGGCCCGCGAGGATAAGATTGTCGTGGTGCTCTGCTTTCCGAAGGCTCACGACCCATTCTCTCAACGCATACGCACGCTGGTAGAGCAGATGCTCCGCGAGGCATACCCCGCAGCGGCCGACAACATCACCATAGCCGTGAAGGAGGGCACGCCACGCCCGCCGCAGCCCAAGCGTGAGAGTACAACGACACGCGTGGGCAAGATTATCGCCATAGCATCAGGCAAGGGTGGCGTGGGTAAATCTACCGTCACGGCAAACCTCGCCCTCACACTGCGTAATATGGGTTATCGTGTCGGACTGCTCGATGCCGACATCTATGGCCCGTCGCAGCCCAAGATGTTCAACCGCGAGGGCTACCTGCCCGACGCCGTGCAGGAGAATGGTCAGGACTACATAGTGCCGGCCGAGAGTATGGATATCGAGCTGATGTCTATCGGCTTCTTCATACAGCCCACCGATGCCCTGATGTGGCGAGGTGCTATGGCTACCAACGCCTTGAAGCAGCTGCTGCATCAGACTATGTGGGGCGGTCTGGACTTCCTGTTGATTGATATGCCCCCGGGTACGGGCGACATACACCTGACGATTATCTCGGAGATAAAACTCGATGGAGCTGTCATCGTATCTACACCCCAGCAGGTGGCCGTTGCCGATGTGGTGCGTGGTGTGGAGATGTTCCGCCACGAGCAGGTCGCAGTGCCTGTGCTGGGCGTAGTGGAGAATATGGCGTGGTTCACGCCGAAGGAGCTGCCCGACAACCGCTACTACATCTTCGGCAAGGGTGGTGCAAGAGGTTATGCCGAGCAGGTGGGCGTGCCATTCCTTGGCGAGATACCTCTCATCCAGTCCATCATGGAGGGCGGCGAGTGTGGTACTCCTACCGTTCAGACCGATGAGCAGGTCGAGAAGTACTACCGCGAGATAGCCGAGAAGATGATTGTCAATCTGAAATAGAGCAACGCCTCGCATCTGTTTTTCGTCACTCTGAGGGAGGCTTGCCGACCGAGAGTCTTGTTGCTGAAACAAGGTAATGAAACAAAAAGTGCCGCATCCCGCAGGGTGCGACACTTTTTTTATCTCTCAACGCAAGGATTAGCGAACAGAGGTATAAGCATAGGGGCAATAGGTATAGATACCATTCTCGCCTACAAACTGCTCAACCTTTGTCAGCTCCTCCTGCATGCGGCCCATATCGCTGAATGAACGCACGAGGCTGCGAGCCTTTACATTCAACGATTTAAGGATAGCGGCTAAGCCCTCAACATCGTCCAAGCGCTCGACAATGCAGTAATCCTCGCCCAGAGCAGCCTTATCGACAGCGATAGCGATAGCGGCCTTGATACCACCACAAGTGTCGGCAAGACCAATCTGCTGTGCCTGTGAACCCATCCATACTCGACCCTCGGCAATCTCCAAAACCTTCTCCAAAGGCAGGTTACGACCCTCGGCTACGAGTGATGTAAAGCGCCCATATACGCGGTCCACGCCACGCATCATAGCCTTGTACTCGGTAGCGTCCAGCGACTCGAAGCCCTGACCCATATCAGAGTGAGCATTGGTCTTCACGCCATCGAAAGTAATACCGAGGTGCTTCTCCAGTGCAGGACCTGTTGTGGGCATAATACCGAACACGCCGATAGAGCCTGTAAGAGTCATCTTGTCGGCTACGATAGCGTCGGCAGGAGCCGAGATATAGTAACCACCACTTGCAGCGTACTCGCCCATAGAGATAACAACGGGCTTCTTCTCCTGCAAGAGCTTCATCTCACGCCAGATGATATCCGATGCCAGTGCGCTGCCACCCGGTGAGTTCACTCGAACAACAACAGCCTTTACATAGTCGTCAGTGGCCACCTCGCGGATAGTCTCGGCAAGAGTTTCGCCATAAATCATATCATCGCTGCCCTCGCCACCAACAATCTGACCGTTGGCATATACGATAGCCACCTGCGAGGTGATAGAGCCCTTGTTGTTGGGTTTGAGTGATGCGATATACTGGCTCATATCGACAAACGAGAAATCCTCGCTAACATACTCAGTAGTGAGTAGCTTTAGCACCTGGTCAGAGTAGAGCATGCTGTCCACCAGCTTATGCTCGATAGCCTCCTCGGGCAATACTACCGAGAGGTTGTCGGCCATTGCGTTCAAATCCTCAACCGAGATGTTGCGGGCCTTCGATACGGTTGAGGTAATCTCGCCCCACATAGCATCTACCATCGACTGCATCTGTGCGCGGTTGGCAGGCGACATCTCTTTCAGGAAGAAGGGCTCAACAGCACTCTTGTACTTACAAACCGTAGGACGCAAAATATCGACCTTAACGCCCAGCTTATCGAGCAAGCCTGTATAGAACATTGTTGTAGCACCCACACCGGTCCAGGTGAATGAGCCCTCGGGGTGGATATATACCTTGTCGGCAACAGAGCTGAAATAGTACTGCCACTGCGAGAAGGTGTCGTGGTGTGCAATGACGAACTTACCACTCTGCTTGAAATCCTCAACGGCTGCACGCACCTCCTCCATAATGGTGGCACTCATACCGAGACCCTCCCCCATAATGTAGATACCCTTGATGCGGTCATCACTCTTCGCAGCGTCGATGGCCTGCAATACGTTGTAGAGAGTCATCGATGATGTTGTGCTCATAGTGGTAAAGTCGAAACCTGCAAACGGGTCCTTCAACGGAGCATCTGTTACGGGCAGGTTGACATTAATCTTCAGGATACCCTCCTCGGGGATTGGAGTTGTGCCTGTGTTAGAGAAGGCACCCACGGTTGAGAATATTCCCATCCATAATACCAGCTTCACCAGTCCGCCAACCACCACTGCGAGCAGTGCGGCACCGAAAACCTTACCAAATGTCAACTTGCTTTTGCCAGCTTTTTTTGCTTTAGGCTGTGCGGGAGTAGCAGCGGGCTGCTCTGCAACCTGTGCCTCCAGATTTTTGTTCTCTTCCATAGTTTTTTATTGTTAGTTTTTTAGTTTTTCCTTCTCTATTAGTCGCACGTCTGGACTAAAAACTACACAAAAAGCGAAAAATTTTCACTTTTCTCTATACAAATATATAATAAATTGTCTGCCGATGCTCACCTCGGCACAAAAAGATAGTTGCCCGACCGCTGTTTGGCCGGGCAACCACCCATCATAATACTAACCTTAAAAAAATGAACACTTCTTTTAACACTCTGTATCCTTTCGGAATAACTCCTGCAAATAACAATCCAGATAGTATAACTCTGCTTCACCGCAAATCACCTCATCGTTCATCAGTCGTTCATCCTCCGGGATTAAATCATCAAATTTCTTACAGTCTAAATCCTCCATAGGCACTTGGTGTTAAGGTATCTGGTAAATTCACTATACTAACGCCCCGCTTTTTCGCTTTATTGTATAGGTGGAGATATTTTTTGAAAAAAGTTTCGGCAAAGGGAGTGGCGGGGATTCCTCCCCAAAAAAATGGGAAGCCACGCGGCTCCCCATAGACCTTTCAACCCAAAAACCTTACAAAAATCTCTTACGACAAAATCACATTGTGCTCCTTGATAAGCTTGCGGAGGTTTATCAGGGCGTAACGCATACGACCCAGTGCAGTGTTGATGCTCACCTCGGTCTGGTCGGCAATCTCCTGAAAGCTCAACCCCGAATAGTATCTCAACATCACAACCTCACGCTGCTCCTCGGGCAGGAAGTCAATCATACGACGCACGTCGGCCTCGATCTGCTCGGCTACGATTTTGTCCTCCACATTCTGCTCGGCGAAACGCTTCGAGCCGAGGATGTTGAAGCCTGCCTCACTCTCGTTCAGGGTGCGGGCACTCTTCTGCTGGCGGAAGTAGTCGATAACCTGATTGTGTGCGATACGCAAGACCCACGAGAGGAACTTGCCATTATCAGAGTAACGGCCCTCGTCGATAAATCTAACTACTTTAATAAGAGTCTCTTGAAGAATGTCGTCCGCAACGTCGACATCTTTTACCATCATACGGACATAGTCACGCACTCGGCGTGAATAACGTTCGATAAGCTGTGAAATGGCATCACGATCGCCCGCAAGATAGTTGTTAAGCAATACCTGGTCACTTAAAACTTGTGCGTTCATATTCTTCTCCTTTCTTTACTAAAATGTAATCTTCAAAGAGTAGAATTTTCCTATAGGCGTCGTGTTTTTAGAGTTAATTAATAATTATTTTCGAGTGCAAGATAAGGCACTTTTTTCGAAAAACCAAATTTTTTATAACTTTTTTCACTCCGCCCACCCGTAAAATCGGTGCTGAAAGGAGCAAAAAACGTGCCGGGAAGTGCCTGTGGCGGCGATTTTCGGCAGGTTTAGAATTGAAAGTAAATAAATGGCTGAATATCGCTTGATTTGACCTGCATAACACACCACGCGACCACAACGAGCAGTGCCACCTGCCACCAGAAGCCCGCCTCGCCCACCTTTTTCGAGAGCTTCATATCGACCCTCTCGGGCATAAAGTGCATCACATATCCCGCCGCAATCATCGCAAATATCACTCCGTAACCTGCGACCACCTGCCCGATGATGGCGGTGTTGAAGTTGTGGAATATCTGGTAGAGCATCAGATGCACCTCCTGCATCGACTCGGCACGGAACAGCAGCCAGCCCAGACAGACGATGTGGAACGTAAAGATGATGCCCAGCATACGCATCACGGGGTGCATATCGCGACCTGCAATCTTTGCTTTGGGAACGACTGCGAGCCACGCCTTATGCAGTGCGAGGGCCACGCCGTGCAGGGCTCCCCACAGCACAAAACGCACTGCCGCACCGTGCCACAGACCACCCAGCAGCATCGTGAGCATAAGGTTCAGGTAGGTACGCCACTTGCCTCGGCGGTTGCCACCGAGTGATATGTAGAGGTAGTCACGCAGCCACGACGAGAGTGATATGTGCCACCTACGCCAGAACTCGGTTATGGTTGCCGACTTGTAGGGTGCATCGAAGTTTTTCGGGAAGCGGAAGCCCAGCAGCAGGGCTATGCCAATCGCCATATCGGAGTAACCCGAGAAGTCGCAGTATATCTGCAACGCATAGCCGTAGATACCCATCAGACACTCAAAACCCGAGTAGAGGGCGGGAGCATCGAAGACTCTATCGACAAAGTTCAGCGATATGTAGTCCGAGATTATTGCCTTCTTGACAAGACCTATCGCTATGAGGGCTATGCCTCGTCCGAACATCTCACGCGTGACCATCAGCGGCTGGCGTATCTGCGGAATGAAATCCTTTGCACGCACGATGGGGCCTGCCACCAGCTGTGGGAAGAATGAGAGATAGAACATATAGTCGGTCCACCTCTCCAGCGGGCGAATCTCGCCGCGATAGACATCTATGGTGTAGCTCATCGACTGAAAGACGAAGAACGAGATGCCGACAGGCAGAAAGATATTCTGAAAGTCGAGGAAGCCGGCACCGAACATCGAGTTGGCTATCTCGATGAGGAAGTTGGTGTATTTGAAGTAGCCCAGCATTCCGACATTTATCGCCACCGAGGCTGCCACGAGCCACCTGCGTAGTCGCTGGCTCGTCGCACGGGCTATCTCGTGGGCTATGATGAAGTCGCTGACCGAGGCGAATATGAGCAGCATAAAATATATGCCGCTGGACTTGTAGTAGAAGTAAATCGAGAAGAGTATGACATAGATTATCCGCAGCGATGTGGCACGGCGTAACAGCCGGTAGCCCGCCATAAAGCCCACGAACAAAAACAAAAAGAGGCCACTATTGAATATCAGCGGCGACGAGGCATCATACTCCAGCAGCGAAGTGATGCGGTCCAAAAATGTTGGCTCTGTGATTTGTGCTACCTCCTCCGTCATCTTACTCTTCGGTTTGCGTGGGTTGAGTCTGCTCGGTGGGGATAAGCTCGGCGGGTAGCTCGTCGGTCAGATTAAGCTCCGGCGGCAGGATTTCCAGCTCCTTGTCAAGCACCGGCTCGGCAGGAATCATTCGCTGACGCACGGTGAGCATATATTGTTGCAGCGAGTATAGCAAACCGTGGTAGAGTCCTGTGGCAATCTCGCGACCGCCCGCATAGTTTATGTGGGTGTAGTCCTTGCCCGCCCAGCCGTTGGCTACGAAACTCTTCATACCGCCTCGCTGCTGCATAGAGTTGTAGGTGTGCCAGAAGGCTGCGTTGCACTCCTTGGCGGCCTTGCGTTGCCACTCCGAGAGGTTCTCGGCCACCTTCATAGGCTTGAAGCCCTCCTCGTCGCGTTCCGAACGGTCACTCACGCCCATCACTATCACCGCCGCCTCGGGGAAGCAGTTTTTCACGAAGCGAATCATCTTCTCCACCTGCTGGGCATAGAGTGAGTAGTCCTTGCGTTCCGACTGCATAATGTTGAGTCCATATTGCAGAATCACAAGGTCGTAGCCTCGCATTGAGTTTATCTGTGCATTCACCGCAGGGTTGGTCCAGAACATAGCCTGACCGTTGTTGCTGCGTATCGAGAAGTTATCGACCGTCACACCCTTGATATCCTCAAACTCGGCACCATAGCCCGTAATGCCCTTGCCACCGCTGAGAATCTGCATCTCTAACGAAGATATGTTGCTCTCCTCGATGACAATCTGCCTTACAACGTCGCTGCCCGTAAATGAGAAGGTGCGTTGCTCGCCGTCATTTATGCGTATGGCTATCTCCGAGTCGTTGCGGCTGATGAAGAGAACTCTTGCTCGGCGACACTCCGTAAGGTGACGACGACGCGAGGTCATCTCCCAACGCGTAGAGGCGCCATCGGAGCCCTGTGCCACCCATCCCGACACGAAGTAGTCGCCGTTGAGGGGTGCGGGTGTGCTCTTGCGTTGCATTATGTTGTAGGGTGTCCAGCCCTTTGCCGTTGTCTTTATGGTCTGACGGTAGGCCGTGAAGGGCGAAGCCATAGGAGCAAAGCCCGAGCCGCCACCCTTGAATGTATCCTGCAACAGCTCACGCAGGTCGGCGGTGAGTATGTCGGCCTCGACAAACGAGTCGCCCATAAAGGCTATGCGGACGGGTTTTCCTGAGAGAATCTTCTCATAGAGCAGCTCCATATCGTTACCCTTGCCACCAAAGACCTCGACGGGCGTGAGCAGCGACTCATCGGGCAGCAGAGCCTCCAAATCCATATCGAGCTTTGGTGCCGCCTTGCTCGGGGTGTCGCCTCCTGTGGGTTGCTCGTCGAAGATGCCCTCCCACGATGCCGATGTGGCCTCACCCGTAGGCGATGCCGTAGCGGTGGTCTTTGCCACCTGCTCGGCCACACTCTCCAGATCGACCTCAAACTCCTTAACGTCAATCTCCGGTTGCAGCTCCTGCACTCCCTGCGATACCCTCTCGCTGTGATTCACCACATCGCTGACTATGCTGGCACGACGCAGCTTCACTCCGCCGGCGTTTATGGGCGGGATGAAACTCACTACGATAAGCAGTGCAAGTGTTGTGGCAGCAACTAAAAGGCCGCGTGAGGCGTAATCGTCAGAGGGTTTAGTCATTGCGACGCGAGATAAGCGAAACGTAATACAACACGGTGGCTATGGCACTCAACGCCGCCACCAAATAGGTGCGTGCTGCCCAGCGGAGTGATGTGCGGGCATATTTCAGCTGCTCGCCCTGCAATGTGCGGCTCGATTCCAGCCACTCCAAAGCACGGGCCGAGGCGTTGTACTCCACGGGTAACGTCACGATAGAGAATACGGCCGACATAGCAATCATCGCTATACCTATCCAGCATACGACGGTGTTACCCGAGAAGGCCATCAGGGCGATACCTGCGAGGATAACCCATGTAGCCATGCTCGATGCGAACTGCACGATAGGCACCAGCGACGAACGCAACACCAGCGGTGCGTAGCCCTGTGCGTGCTGTATGGCGTGACCGCACTCGTGACACGCTACGGCTGCGGCAGCAATGCTGCGTGACGAATAGACGCTGTCACTCAGATTGACGGTCATATTCTGCGGGTTGAAGTGGTCGGTGAGCATACCGTCGACGTGCGTAATCTTCACGTTGTGAACATTGTTTTCACGCAACATCTTCTCGGCAACCTCTGCACCGGTCATATTGCCGGGGAAGGCCTCCTTCGAGTATTTGTCAAAGACGTGTTGCAGGCGAGCCTGCACGATGTAGCCGATGACACCGATTACAACCATCAAAATTATTGAGCCGGAGTGTGACATGCCACCCATCAGTGAGTTCTCGTAGCCATACGTTCCGTAGTCCTGTACTGCTTGCAATAGTTCCAACATAATGCTTTGTTTTTGTTAATTAGGTTATTAAAAATCATTTTTACCTCTATAAAACGGCCGTTGCGGCATAAAATTGTGCCTCGCCCAGCCACTAAATAGGTATTTACATACCTAATAATAGGCAAAAGTAAGAATTTTTATCGAAAATTTTCCATAACTTTGTACGAATTATACAAAACAGAGCGGAATATTACAATTAAGCACGGTAATGCCATTGGGAATCGAATATATGCTGGCAAAGCGAACGGCCTCTTTCGACCGTTCGTCACGAGCTTCGGTGATGATGCGTATCGCCTCGTTGTCGGTGGCTATCGGCATAGTTGTAATGTTGCTCTCGCTGGCCGTCATCGGAGGCTTCCGCCACGAGATACACTCCAACCTGCGAGGCTTCGCTGCCGATGTGGTGCTGGTCGATATGACCACGCTGGGCCGCAAGGAGGGTCGCCCCATCAGGGCCAATGGCGAACTGGTGGAGGCTATCTCGTCACTACGCGATGTGAGGGCGGTGTCGGCCTTCGCCACCATAAGCGGCATGGCCAAGAGTGGCGACAATGTCTGCGGACTGCAACTCAAAGGCGTTGGTGGCGACTATGACCTTGCGTGGTGGCAGACGAAGATTATGAAGGGAGAGCTGCCGCACATCACCGACACGTTGCGACACAAGGAGATATTGCTCTCGCAGTGTACCGCCCGAGAGCTGGGCATAGGTGTCGGCGACAGGGTGGAGATGCTGTTTTCGGATGGCGGCAACCGCCCACGCCGTGACCGCTTCAAGGTGTCGGGACTCTACCATACGGGCTTCGAGGAGCTGGACAGAATGATGGCCCTTGCCGATGTGAGGGATGTGCAACGCCTCGCTTCGTGGGCCGATGATGAGGTGTCGGGCTACGACATCTTCCTCCACGCGGAGGATAGAGTGGGTGAGGTGGAGCAGGCGATTGACAACATTACCCTTGAGGCCTACGACCGCGGTAACGACGATATGGCCTATGTCGCCACCTCGTCGCTGGCCGACCGCTACCCCATAATGTTCGACTGGCTGAAGGCTCACGATGTGAATGCGGCGGTCATCATCGTTATTATGATGACGGTGCTGCTCTTCAATATGGCCTCGGCGATGCTTATTATGGTGCTGGACCGTACGGGAATGATAGGTCTGCTCAAAGCACAGGGTATGCGTAATGGCGATGTGCGTAAAATATTCCTGTGGCGTGCGGCGTTACTCTATGCAAAGGGTGCTTTGTGGGGCAACCTCACGGGTCTGGCTCTGGTGGCTGTGCAGTGGCTGTGGAGTCCTGTCAAGCTTGACCCCTCGGGGTATATCCTCTCGGAGCTGCCCGTCAGGGTCGATTTGTGGTGGCTGGTGCTGCTCAATGTGGCTATCCTCGCCGTCACGATGCTCACTATGGTTGTGCCGTCGTTCATCGTGGCACGCATACACCCCGTGGAGACGCTGAAATACAAACAGTAGAGAAAATACAGAAGAAAAAGATATGAAACCCTACAATTCGAACGATAAAACCAAGAAGGAGGAGGTACGCGAGATGTTCGATAACATCGCCCCGACCTACGACAAGCTGAACCACATCTTCTCGTTGTCGATTGACAAGATATGGCGTCGCCGTGTCGTGCGTCTGGTACGCCGCCTCAAACCTATGCACATCCTCGACCTTGCAACGGGTACGGGCGATCTGGCTATCAAGATGGCGAAGCGTATCCCCGAGGCACACATTATGGGTGTCGATTTGTCGGATAATATGCTTGCGGTGGCTGCCGAGAAGATTCGCCGTCGCGGCCTCGATGACCATATTGCACTCTATCAGGGCGATGCCGAGAATCTGGAGCTGGGCGACAGCTCGGTAGATGTCGTTACGGTGGCCTTCGGTGTGCGTAACTTCGGCAACATCGAGCAGGGCCTCTCGGAGATAAAGCGTACGCTGCGTAGCGGCGGACATATCGTGGTGCTGGAGTTCTCTATGCCGCCCAACCCACTGGTGCGTAAGATGTACGGCCTCTATTCGAACCACGTTATGCGACCTGTGGGAGGTATGGTGTCGCACGACGATAAGGCCTACGACTACCTGCCGGCCTCTATTGCCGAGTTCCACCCTCCGCACGAGTTTCTCGATATGTTGCGTAAGACCGGTTTTGAGGATTGCTATCGCCGCAGCCAGAGTCTGGGCATAGCACAGATATATGTCGGTCGTAAGCCGTAGCGAGTATGAGAGTCCTGTTGCGAGTGTTTGCGTTGTTGCTGCTGATGGCCGTTGTGGGCTGCTCCTCTCCGCACGAGAGGCGGCTGCTGGGTGTCGAGGTGGCAGAGGTCGTGGGCGACGAAGGTCGTGCCGGCACACCCGAGAGCATAACCCTCGCCATCAATATTGACAATGGCGGTGGAGCCGTCGTGCTACGCACGGGGCGTGTTCGGGTGGGCTACAAGGGGCGTCGCGTGCTGATGCTCACACTCGAAGAGAAGGTGCGTATCCCACGCCGCTGGGCAGGTCGTGTTGAGGCTCGGTTCAGAGTCAATATGGTGCATAACTCGCATAGTCTGGCGTTGAGGTCGGCCATTATGCGTGGCGATATGTCGGATGTGACCATTGATTGGGATGCCGTTGTGAGGGCGGGGGCTGCCGTTGTCCATACGGTGCAACCCACAGAGCCTGTCACCGAGGTTGTGCCTCCGACGCTGCTCGGAGAGCTGTGCCGCATGTCGGAGAGAGTTATGCGTGGCCCGGAGGGCGAGAAGAGTATAAATGAAGAAAAAACAGAGTAGATATGAAGAAGATTGTATTGCTACTTTTGGCGGTTGTGGCCTGGTCGTGGAACGATGAGGTTTCGGCACAGAATATAGCGGCCGTAAAGAGCCGTCTGGCTACGGGTAAGAATCCCGTATCGGTTGTTGAGCAGAGTGATGCTTCGATGGCTGTCCGCACCATCGAGCAGAAGCCTAAACGCGAGAAGGTTACGGGCTACACCATCCTTTTGCTCTCGGACAACTCGCATCAGGCACGCGAGAAGGCTGTGGCGGCACGCGACCTGTTCCGCGACACCTTTGTCGGCGTGAATGTCGAGATGTATTACGAGAGTCCCTCGTTCTATGTTACGGCGGGTCGCTATCTTACGAAGGAGGAGGCAATCATCGAGCTGTGGCGTTTCCGTTCGGTCTTCCCGAAGGCTATCGTGCAGAGCCGCACGCTGCCCATAACCGACTTCATTGAGATTCCGAAGCCCATCAGGCCGGAGCCACCCGTAGAGGCTGTTATGGCCGACAGTGTCAAGGTTGTAAAAGATGTAAAATAGCAGAATTATGCGTTCGGTATATAACGATGAAGAGTTGATGCGACGCCTGGGCGACATACGCCACGTTGCACTCGATATGGATGGTACGATATATATGGGCGGTCAGCTCTTTGACTGCACCAAACCCTTTCTGGCGAGGCTCAAAAGGCTCGGCATAACCTATTCGTTCCTGACGAACAACCCCTCGAAGTCTATCGCCGACTATCTGGCGAAGCTCGCGGCTATGGGCATCGAGGCGAGCAAGGAGGAGATGTACACCACAGCGTTGGCTACGATAGACTACATCCGCACCACCTACCCCGAGGCACGTCGTCTGTTCCTGCTCGGCACGCCGAGTATGCAGTCGGAGTTCCGCAAGGCGGGCTACGAGGTGGCAGAGGACTCTGCAGCCGACCGTCCCGATGTGGTGGTTGTGGCCTTCGATATGACCTTGGAGTACCGTCGCCTGTGCCGTGCTGCGTGGTGGGTGCAGCAGGGTGTGCCCTATGTCGCAACAAACCCCGACAGGGTGTGTCCTACCGACGAAGAGGTCGTGCTGGTCGATTGCGGCTCTATCTGCAAGTGCATAGAGCACGCTACGGGCCGTCAGCCCGACATCACGCTGGGCAAGCCCGACCCCACGATGCTCACAGGCGTAAGACAACGCTACGGCTTGCAACCGCACCAGATAGCTATGGTGGGTGACCGCATCTACACCGATATCGAGATGGCCCACAATGCGGGAGCCTTCGGTGTGTTGGTGCTCTCGGGTGAGACCACCGACGAGGTGGCTGCCGCCGCCGTGAAGCAACCCCACCTGACCGTGGCAAACATAGGCGAGCTGGGCGAGCTGCTGGAAAATAGCAGGGAGTAATTAAGAGAAGAGAATTTAGTGAGTTTAGCGATGACGCCCAAAATCTGTTTTTGCGAATCCCTAACTTCCTTAAACTCCTTAACTTCACTAAACTCCCTAAAAACAGAAAACACACAAACACAATACACATTAACCATTAAAAATCGAAAACAAAAAAAGAACGGATTTATCCATTTTAGGCTTGTTGCTAAAAAAGATTCTCACGCATTTGTTTTTCGTCACTCTGAGGGAGGTTTGCCGACCGTGAGAGTCTAAAAACAAATGCTCAGAATGACGTTACAAGCCTAAAAGATATAATTCCGAAAAAGGAAACATTTTTAGATTTATTATGGATTATTTACTTTTAATCGTCGGTCTGGTGTTGCTCACCGTTTGTGCCGACTGGCTTACCAAGGGTTGTGTTGGTATGGCTGCACGCTTCCGTGTACCTGAATTTGTTGTCGGTCTTACCGTTATGGCTGTCGGCACGTCGTGTCCCGAACTTACCGTCAGCGTTATGTCGGCATTGAAGGGTAGTAGCGAGATGGCTATCGGAAACGTTACAGGCTCAAATCTTTTCAATACTCTCATCATCTTGGGTATCTGTGCCCTGATTAAGCCCGTAGCTGTATCTCGCGAAAATATCCGCCGCGATATACCTATGTGTATCGCTGCATCCATTCTGTTGTGGTTCACCACTGCCGATGTACTATTCGGCACGGGTACGGAGGGTACTATCGGCCGCGTGGAGGGTATCATCTTCCTGCTGCTATATGTAGCCGTTATCCTCTACTCAATACGTTCGGCCAAGAAGGATGCTCCCGATTTGGCTGCGGCTCCCGAGAATGATGCCGCTACGGAGAATCTGATGCCCTGGTGGAAGGTCTTTGGCCTTATCATCGTGGGTCTGGCAGGTTTGATTTATGGTGGCAATATGTGCTTGGAGTCGGCAACCGCCATTGCCCGTTCGTGGGGTGTCAGCGAGGCTATCATCGCCATCACCATTGTTGCTGCGGGTACGTCGCTTCCGGAGCTGGCGTCGAGCATCTCGGCTATCATCAGCAAGAAGCCCTCGCTGGCGTTGGGTAACATCATCGGCTCCAACATAGCCAATATCCTGCTTATTCTGGGTGCAAGCTCCACTATCAAGCCCCTCACAATGGGCAATATTACACCGCTGGATATCTATATGGTTGTCGGCTCGGCTGTTGTGCTGCTGCTCTCGGCTGTGCTTGTCGGCAAGCGAAAGATTACCCGTGTGGAGGGTCTGCTCTACATTGCGATATATGTAACCTATGTTGTTTTGTTAATGAAATAAACATATCTCTATGTACACATTCGACCACGACCTCTTTCTGTGGCTCAACTTCGACGGCGGAGCCTTTATGGATAAATTTATGGTTGCCGTATCCACGCCCGTAGTGTGGTCGTGGCTCTATGTGTTGCTGATATTCATCATCTGGCGACGTCGGGGATGGAAGGCTGCACTGCTGTTCGTTGCGTTGGTGGCTGCAGCTGTGGGTCTTACCGACATTCTGGCAGGTATCTTCAAGCACTCCGGCCCGCTGAAACACGCGTGGGAGTCGTTCCCTGCCCGTCTGCGACCTATGCACACGCCCGAGCTTGAAGGTCTGATACACGTTGTGAAAGGTGCCGGCCGCTATGGTACGGTGTCGGCACACGCCGGTACGATGACCTCCATAGCCCTTATGTCGTGGGCGGTGCATCGCTGGATGTTGCTGCCTATGTTCCTCGTGGCGGCACTCATCTGCTACTCACGCATCTATTTGGCGTGCCACTTCCCTATGGATATCGCCCTGGGTGCGGCTCTGGGTCTTACGGTGGGAGCCTCGATGCTGTTGCTCTACCGCTTTATCTGTCGCCGCTACCTCACACCGCAATTGAAAAAGATGTAAAAAACTCAAAAATATGGAGAATAACTACACCGTAGCCCTCATCTACGACTTTGACGGCACTTTGGCTCCGGGCAATATGCAGGAGTATGACTTCATCCCCGCTGTGGGTAAGAGCAACAAGGAGTTCTGGCACGAGGCCAACTCGCTGGCCGAGGAGCAGGATGGCGATGCCGTGCTGGCATATATGGCACGAATGATTCAGGAGGCACAGAGCAAGGGTCTTTCGCTGCGTCGCGAGGCTTTTCAGGAGTCGGGCCGTAATGTACGCTACTACAACGGCGTTGAGGAGTGGTTTGGCCGTATGAACGCCTACGCCGCAGAGCAGGGTCTGCGACTGCTGCACTATGTCAATTCGTCGGGTTTGAAGGAGATTATCGAGGGTACATCCATCGCTGGCGAGTTCAAGCATATCTACGCCTGCTCGTTCCTCTACAATGTCGATGGCATAGCCTACTGGCCCGCTGTGGCGGTGAACTATACCAACAAGACGCAGTTCATCTTCAAGATTAACAAGGGCGTCGAGTCGGTCTATGATGCACAAAAGGTCAATCAGTATATGGAGGAGAACAGCCGCCCCGTACCGTTCAAGCGAATGATTTATGTGGGTGACGGAACGACCGACATACCCTGTATGCGTCTGGTGAAGAACTTCGGAGGTCACTCCATAGCGGTCTATAACCCGCAGGAGAAGGGCAAGCGTAAGGAGATGAACACGCTGATACGCGACAACCGCGTCAATTATGTGTGTGCCGCCGACTACTCGGATGGCTCCGAGATGGATACTATCGTGCGTGCCATCATCGACAAGATTGCCGCCGATGTAAGGCTCGAAGAGCTTGAAACACAGAGATAAACACATAAAACGATACCGCTATGGCAATAATTCGTCTTACCAAGGAGTTTTCGTTTGAGGCCGCCCACTCGTTGGAGGGTTACGACGGTGCGTGCCGCGAGATTCACGGCCACTCATACCGCCTGTTCGTCACTATCAAGGGCGAGCCCTCGGCCGATGCCTACGACCCCAAGCAGGGTATGGTTATGGACTTCGGTCTGTTGAAGCAGATTGTGAATGAGCAGATTATCTCTCGCCTCGACCACTCGTTCATAGTGCGTCGCACGGAGCAGGGTCTGGCTCTCCGCGAGATGCTCTCGGAGCATTACGATAATATCGTTATGGTCGATTATCAGCCCACCTGCGAGAATATGCTTGCCGACTTTGCCGAGAGATTGCTGGAGTCGCTGCCCGACGATGTCGAGCTCTACTCGCTGCGTCTGCACGAGACCGCCACTTCGTTTGCCGAGTGGTATGCGGAAGATAATTTTTAAGATAAAAGACAAGTGAATTTAGAGAATTTAGGGAGGTTGGCGACGAGCAGAAAAATCACTAAACTCACTAATTTCCCTAACAATTTTTCGGAATCAAAATGAAACGCCTCTTCCTTATCGACGCCTATGCGTTGGTCTTCAAATACTACTACGCCTTCTTTGGTCGTCCGATGCGTAACCGCTTCGGTATGAACACATCTATCCTGTTCGGCTTCACGAAGTTTTTGCGTGATATACAGAAACGCGAGAAACCCGACCTGCTGGGCGTGGCCCTCGACCCGAAGGGAGGCTCGTTCCGTTGCGGGATATTTCCGGAGTATAAGGCCAACCGTCCCGAGACTCCGGAGGATATCATCGCCTCGGTGCCTTACCTGCGTCGGTTGTTGAAGGCTATGCGTATCCCCGTCTATGAGATTGAGGGCTTCGAGGCCGACGATGTCATCGGAACATTGGCATACAAGGCCTCGGCCGAGGGTTATGAGGTCTATATGGTTACGCCCGATAAGGACTACGGTCAGCTGGTGGGCGAACGCCGCTACATCTATAAGCAGAAGGGCGACGATGTGGAAATCATTGACCGTCAGGCTATCTGCGACAAGTATGGCATCGCCGACCCTGTGCTGGTACGCGATATTTTAGCTCTGTGGGGCGACTCTTCGGATAACATCCCCGGCGTGCCGGGCATTGGCGAGAAGGGAGCCTGCAAGCTGGTGGGCGAGTGGGGCGACTGCGAGAATATCCTCGCCAATGTCGCTTCAATCAAGGGCAAGCAGGGCGAGAAGGTGGCTGCGTGGGGCGAGAAACTGCTCCTGTCGAAGTGTCTGGCTACCATTCGCACCGATGTCCCCGTGGAGTTTGATGCCGATGATTTGACCATCTGTCAGCCCAATATCGACGAGTTGAAGGCTCTCTATGCCGAGCTTGACTTCTCCTCATTCCTGCGTGATGTGCAGAATATGGCACCGCAGGAGGAGCCCGCCACAGCACCACAGCAGGCACCCCAGCGACAGCTGGCGGAGATGGCTCGTGCCAAGTCGGTGGAGCAGAAACGCAAGCAGCTGGAGGGTCAGGGCGACCTGTTCGCCTCATTTGCCGATGTGCCACCGGCAGTGCCTACGCCAAGTGAGAGTGTCGTTCAGGAGCAGTCGGCGGAGAGTGCCACCGAGCAGGGGGAGCTCTTTGATGAGCCCTTTGCGACGGCCTCAACCACGCCACACGAATACCACCTCATAACGGAACTCGCTGATTTAGAGTCGCTTGTTGCCAAGTTGCAGGGCTGCGAGGAGTTCTGCTTCGATACCGAGACCACGGGTCTGGATATCTTTGCTGACCGCATCGTGGGTATGTCGTTTGCTGTGAAGGCTCACGAGGCGTGGTATGTGTCATTCACGCCCGAGAATACCGCCTCGTTTGCCGATGTGGTACGCCCACTGTTTGAGAATGAGGCCATTACAAAGGTGGGACAGAATATGAAATTCGATATTATGGTTCTCTCGCGGCTGGGTATCGAGGTGCGTGGCCGCAAGGTCGATACTATGATTCTGCACTACCTTTTGGATTCGGAGTCGCGTCACAATATGAACTTCCTGGCGGAACGCTACCTGCGTTACTCGCCTATCGCCATCGAGACCCTGATAGGTCGTGGAGCTCGCCAGCTCACTATGGATCAGGTCAATATAATGAGTGTCAAGGAGTACGCTGCCGAGGATGCCGACATCACTTTGCAAATCAAACACAAGCTGTGGCCGCTTATCTGCGAGCAGGGTATGGTTGAGCTTTACGAGAAGATAGAGGAGCCTATGATTCAGGTTCTGGCCGATATGGAACTTGCTGGCGTGAAGGTTGATTGTGACTATCTGGCGACCTATGGCGTGGAGCTAAACAGTCTGCTTACGCAGCTGGAAAACGATATACGCCGCGAGGCCGACGAGCCGCTGCTCAACATCAACTCGCCGCGTCAGCTGGGCGAGGTATTGTTTGCGAAGATGCAAATTACCGATAAGCCCAAGATGACCAAGACGCGTCAGTTCTGCACCGACGAGGAGTATCTGCTCTCGTTTGCGGGCAAGCATCGCATCGTTGATCTGATATTGCAGTATCGTGGCGTGAAGAAGCTGCTCTCGACCTATGTCGAGGCTCTGCCGCAGCTTGTCAATGGCGTCACAGGACATATACATACCTCTTTCAATCAGGCTGTTACGGCTACGGGCCGATTGTCATCGACCAACCCTAACCTGCAAAACATTCCCGTTCGTGACGAGATGGGTCGCCGCATACGCGAGGCCTTTGTACCCTCCGACGAGGAGCATCTGCTGCTCTCGGCCGACTACTCGCAGGTTGAGTTGCGACTTATGGCACATCTAAGTTGTGACGAGTCGCTTATCGAGGCGTTCCGTCAGGGTGAGGATATCCACGCCGCCACCGCCGCCAAGCTCTTCCATAAGTCTATCGGCGAGGTTACGGGTGAGGAACGTCGTCGTGCCAAGACTGCCAACTTCGGCATCATCTACGGCATCTCGGCCTTTGGTCTGGCACAGCGTCTGGATATTCCGCGAGGCGAGGCGAAGGCACTCATCGAGGGCTATTTTGCCACCTATCCACAGGTCAAAGCCTATATGGACAACGCCATTGTGGAGGCTCGCGAGAGGGGATATGTAACCACAGCCTTTGGTCGTCGTCGCATCTTACGCGATATCGACTCACGCAACGCTGTGGCTCGCGGTGTGGCTGAACGCAACGCCATAAATGCCCCCATTCAGGGCTCTGCCGCCGATATTATGAAGCTGGCGATGATTGAGATTGCCCGCCGTTTCAAGGCCGAGGGCATCCGTTCGAAGATGATTTTGCAGGTGCACGACGAGGTCATTGTCGATATGCTTCTTTCGGAACGCGAGAGTGTTGAACGCATCGTGCGTGAGGCTATGGAGGGTGTTGCCGAGTTGCGTGTGCCGCTTATCTCCGATGCCGGCGTAGCGAAAAACTGGCGTGACGCACACTAATATCGATCCTTAATCCGACCCCAATTCTGACCCCAAAGAGAATGAAGCTATCTGCCGAGAGTATTTCGTGCAGGCTCTCACGTCTGCCTATGTTGAAGGTGCTGGCGGCTACGCTTGTCGGTATCGGTGTGGGCGGTGTCGTGTCGCTGCGACTGTGGCTTGCGGCGATGGTTGTTGTCGGGGTGCTTGTGGTTGCGGTGCTGCTTCGCCGCAAGGCTCTCTCGGAGATATATCTGCTTGGTGGTGTTGTGCTGCTCGCTGTGGCCTCCTATTCGCTGCGGCGTGAGTCGCTGCCCGATGCCGAAACCCATACCTACGAAATCATCATCGACCATATCGCCAATAACGGACGAGGCCGCCTCTCTGGCGAGGGGCGTGTCGTGGGCCTGCTTTGCGATGAGGAGGTCAGCCGACGACACCTGCCGGTGGGTCTGTTTGCCGACACTACGCTGAGGCTTACGGCGGGTAGCCGTATCGTTGCCGAGTGCCGCATCTCGCCTTATGCGGAGGGGTCGGACAACGGCTATGTGAGGCGTATGCTACGCGAGGGTTTTGTCGGTAGTGTATGGCTCTCGGAGGGCTCCATAGTGCAGTGCCGTCAGGACTCCACCGCCATCAGTTCTCTGCGAGATAGGGGTTTGGAGAGAATCTCGCGTCTGGGTCTGTCGGCCGATGTCGAGGCTGTTGTTGCAGCCCTTGTCGTGGGCGACAAGAGCCGCCTTACGGAGTGTCAGAGAGAGGCTTATCGTCGCAGTGGTGCGTCACATCTGCTGGCCGTGTCGGGCCTGCACGTCGGCTTTGTCTTTCTTGCTGTGAGCCTTTTGCTATGGGTTCTCACGCTGCTGCCTCACGGGCAGATTCTCCGTAGCCTGTCGGTTGTCGCTATCATCTGGCTATATGCCGCCATTGTCGGCTTCACACCCTCGGTGGTGCGTGCTGCGGTGATGTTCTCGCTGCTGCAACTATCGCTGCTCGCCTCCTCGTCGGCACGGTCACTCAACTCACTATGCTTTGCCGCTACGGCTATGCTGTTGTGGAATCCCTATACGATTTACGATGTCGGCTTTCTGCTCTCGTGCCTCTCGGTGGTGGCTATCGTGGAGTGGGGCGTGCCGGCAATCACGGCCCTGCGGCGTAGGCTGGGACTCTATGCCGATAACCGCCACATTTTTAGGCGTATGGCTTGCGAAGCGGTGGTGTGGCTCCTGTCGAGTGTCGTTGTGAGTGTCGCAGCGTCGCTGGCGACGATGCCTCTGGTGGCAGCCGTCTTTGGCGTTACCTCGCTGTGGGGCATCATCCTCTCGCCGCCGCTTGTGTTGCTGTGTGCCGTTGTCGTGGCTTTTGTTGTAGGGTGGATTCTCCTGCCGATAGGGGCTCTGATGCCCGTTGTAGGGTGGGTTGTGGAGTCGGCTACCTCGCTTATGAACGACCTTACAGCGTGGGGAGCATCACATCCCTCACTCATCTTTACGGAGCACCTCTCCGCAGCACTCTGCTGGGGAGTATATCTCGCATATATAGCCTTCACGATTCTGTTGTGGGGCCTTTCACCCGTTAGAAGGGGTATCCCACACCGAAGTTAAGTGCCGTATTTTTCCAGCGGAAGTCGTGTATCCAACGCTGACCCTCGGGGTTGTTGGGGTTGTGCAGCTGAATACCCCAGTCCAGACGCAGTATGACGAACTTTATATCGACACGCAGGCCCACGCCCGTATTGAATCCGAGCTGCTTGTAGAAGCGGTTGAAGTGGAATATGCCGTCAGCCGGCACCTGTGCCTTGTCGCGACCCAGATACCACACATTACCCACATCGACAAACGTGGCTCCGTGGAACATTCCCCAGATGGGGAAGCGGAGTTCAAGGTTTCCTTCCAGACGCATATCTCCCATCTGTACGGGGTAGGGTGTATTCTCGGCGGGTGTGTTTCCCGGGCCGAGGGTACGGGGTGTCCAGCCTCGCATACTGTTGCTACCGCCGACATAGAACAGACGGTCGAAGGGCAGAGCCGTAGAGTTGCCGTATGGCACGCCGCAGCCGGCGAACAGACGACCCGCAATGGCTGTCTTCTCGCCCAGCACAATCTTGCGGCTCACGCTTATATCGCCACGCACATACTGCGAATATCTCACACCGAGAATCTGATAATATCCCTCGGCTGTCTTGTGCGAGAAGGCCCTCTCAAAGAGGTTGAGCAGGTTACCCGCCGACTCGAAGTTCACACGCATCAGCGTTGCGTTGCCGCCTATGTGTTTGTTCTGATTGTTATATACATACGATGCCGACAGACCGACAATGGCCTGTGTGCGGTAACTCTGACGCAGATACTCGTTTTGCAGCGAGTTGAAGAACTCCTCGTTTATGTAGCTCACGTTAATCCAGTTCAGGTCGATGGGTCGCAACATATAGTTGTAACGGCCATTCAGACTACGCCACGAGTACGACCACGTTATACGCGACAGGTCGCGGCGGTAGTAGGGTCGGTCCTGCATGTTGAACGACAGCTCGACCTTTGTTCGCGGCATATTGATATTGCGTGTCGAGATGCGGAACGGAGCCACGAAACGCGGGAACGACAGACCTACGGTGAAGCCTATCTCGTTGGCCTTACGCTTCGATGTGTGCGGGGCCTTCATATACTCGTGGCCGTATGTTACCGAGGTGTTGAAGGTCTCCACACCACGGAAGAGGTTGCGGTTCTGGTAGCCTATGGTTGTCGAGAGGCCATAGAAGCTCGATGTCGTGCTGGCTTCCAGCTCCACGTTGAGGCTCTGTTTGAGTGTCGGCGAGCATAGTATGTAACAACGCAGACGACCCTCGCTTACGTCGTTGTAGGCCTTCGAGTACTCCTTCCTGCCCTCGCCGGCGTAGTTTGCCATCTTCTCATCCTCGCTGCCCGGAAGCTCCTCAAAGGCTATGCGGGCACTCTTGAAGTAGCCCAGCGACATGATGTCGTTGTAGGTGCGATTGACCGCCTCGGCATTATACAGCGTGTTGGGTGAGAGAGGTATGGCGGCGTGCAGAATCTCCGGACGCACATTCGGCTTACCCTCGCAGATGATGTTCAGACCCTTGTAGTGTATGGTGTCGTTCTTCGTGCTGCTCTCCGCACGAGCCACCGTGGGGTTGTAGTCGGGTACGACATTTATCTCCGCTATGCGGAATATGCGGTTGTTGTCCATAATGGCACGCCCCTGCTCGTCGTAGCCGGCCACGTTGCGGCGGACAATCATTCGTATCCCTACGGTGTGGTCGCCTCCGAGTGTATCGACACGATACTCTATGTTGTTGATTGTGAAGTTGTAATAACCTCTGTTGTTGAGATATCCTGCTATGCGTTCGCGTTCCTTGTCGAGTACCGTGATGTCGAATATGTTACCCACTTTTATCATCGAACGTGATGTGTCGGCCTCAATCAGCGGAGCTATCTGCTTGTCGCGGAAGTCATACGAGAGGCTCGTGATGTAGTAGGGCTCGCCCTGATGGGTCTTGTATGTCACGAAGGCACGCTTGCGGCGGCTTGTGGTATCCACCTCAAACTGCACCTGCGAGGAGTAGTAGCCTCGCGAGTCCATATATGTTTTCAGGTTCTGGGCACTCTTCTCGGTAAGCTGGTAGTCAAATATTACGGGTGGCTCGCCCACCTTGCGTTTGAGGTTGTTCCACCAGTTCTGCTTCTCGGGGTTTGCCAGGTTGTATGCCCAGACGTAGAAGTTTGTGCCGAGGAATCGTTTGTTGGGGGTCTGACGCACATACTGCTCCAGCGTCTGTGGCTCTATGCGTTCGTTGCGTGGCGTCTGCTTGTCAGCCTCGATATCGACCTTTTGCAGGAAGTACTCGCCCTCCGATAGCTTACGCGTGACGCTGCACGCCGAGCATAATATGCCCAGCAGCAGAATTACAATATATCGAAGTGACAGTCGCATAATTCCTACATGTTTAGTGCCATCACAAATTCATCATATCTCTCACATTCGGCCGCAAAGTGCTTGCCGATAGTGATGCTTTCAATCCTATCTCCACTCCACTCGGCCTCTCCCACCCAGCGATAGGTGGCGTTGCCCGTAAGGCGTGTTACAATGCCGTCAGCCGTGGGCGTGCATCGGCAGATGACCATACCGCCCTTGTTCAGCACGCTTATATCGCTGTCGGCCTCGCACAGTCCCAGCAATACCGAGGCGGTGCTGCTGGCCGTCATCGCCGTACCGCACGAATATGTTATGCCGGCACCGCGTTCATAGGTGGCAACAAAGATTGCACTCTTGTTGCATTTGCGAAACAGACTCACATTTATCCCTCGCGGAAAATCCTTTTTCAGCAACTGCACCCTCTCGCCCAACTCTTGCAGACGTGCCATATCAATCTCCTCGACCGCCGCCACAATATGGGGATTACCCAAATTAAGTGCCGTAAATTGCTCCTCGCCACCGAGTGAGGCTATCTCTTGACCTATGAAGCTCTCTCTGCCCTCGGCAAAGCCGAAGTCGGGACTTGTGGTCTTTACACCTATATCCACACCATAGGCCCTGATGCAGCCGGCAATGTCGTCGGCACGATGTATGGGGTAGCTATTGCCGCCCGAGAGGAGTGTAAAATCTCTCTCGGCGATGTATCTCTCCTCCACAAGACGAGCCACGCAGCGTATTCCGTTGCCGCACATCTCGGCCTCCGAGCCGTCGGGGTTGAACATACGCATAGCGTAATGCTCGCCCTCCTTTACCACATAGAGCACGCCATCGGCTTTGCCCACCACCTCGTGTGAGCATATCTGTCGGGCAAACTCCGCCATATCGCCGATTGGGGGCTGAGCCACCATATCGACCATCACAAACTCATTTCCCGACCCGTGACACTTTATAATCTCTACTTGCATCTGCCAAATGGTAATAATCGTCCAAAAATAGTAATATTTCCCACTTAAAACAAGAATATTCGCAATAATGTGTTCCGCACACGGCTTTTGCCGCCCATCATAGCTCGCCTTAATCCTCTGCGAGGGCTGATTTTTTGTGATTTTTGGTGTTATTTCGCCACAAAATAGGCTATTTCACCCCTAAAACACCTTGATTTATAACTTTCGGGGGTTGTTAGCCACATATTTTTTGCCGTTTGGTTTTTTTAACGGACTTTTGCACCTGAAATCATTTGTGTTGAGTCGAGAAAAACCATTCAGCAAAAGATAAAAAAACCAAAAATTAACATTGCTGCGGAGAGTGACGGAACAGCAAACCGATAACTGTAACGCAGACGAAAAACTTAAAAAGTATGAAGATTTTTACAAGGTCAATCCTTGCCCTCGTGGCATCAGTGACAATGGTATCAACTGCTTTGGCAGGTGGTCCTATGACAAACTCAAACCAGAGTGCTCACTTCCTTCGTAGCATAGCACGCGGTACATCACTCGACACCGATGCGGTTTACACTAACCCCGCAGGTGTTGTATTTATGGAGAACGGCTTCCATATCGGCCTCAGCGACCAGATGGCAGCACAGACCCGTACAATCACTTCAACCTATGCACCTTTCGCAATGAACGGTGGCTCACCCACCAAGCAGTACAAGGGCGAGGTTTTCTCTCCCGTTATCCCCAGCGTTCACTTCGCGTGGAAGCATAACCGTTGGGCTGTTATGGCCGGCGTAGGTGTAAACGGTGGTGGTGGCTCTTTGGAGTTTGACGAGGGTCTGGCATCTTTCGAGCGCCAGTTCTCTGTACTCCCTGGTGCTATCTCACAGCTTGGTGCACAGCTCGGCCAGATCAATCCCGCAATGGCTGTATCGGCTAACCAGTACGATATGGATATGGAGCTTACCGGTAAGTCAATGACTTTGGCATTCAACGTAGGTGCTGCTTTCCGCATTACCGATTGGTTGTCAATCGCTGCACAGATTCGTTTGGGTGTAACCAATAACTCTTATGTTGGCGAGATTGAGGATATCCGAATCAACCCCACAATGGCTGCTATGGGCCTCAATGGTCAGATGATTCCTGCTTCGAAGTTCTTCCAGGATGCAGGTGCTGCTTTGGGTCAGATTAACCCCACACTCGCAGGTCAGGCTGCACAGTATGCTGCTCTCACTGCCGATCACATCCTCGATGTTAAGCAGAAGGGTACTTCTATCAGCCCCATCATCGCATTGGCATTCCACAAGGGTGCTTGGGATGCATCTGTAAAGTATGAGTTCAAGATGGGAACCGAGCTTGAGATTGAGTCAGCTCCCGTATCAGCAAAGGATCCCGTTATCAACGGTATTTTCGCTCACGGCACAAAGGTTAAGGCCGAGACTCCTGCTCTGTTGGCAGCAGCCGTAAGCCGTCACTTCGGTCCCGTGAAGGTTACAGCTCAGTGGCACCACTACTTCGACAAGGATGCCGTGAACTCATTCTCACCCGTTATCGAGGGTAACACCAACGAGTATATGATGGGTATTGAGTGGGCAATCACCGACCGTCTTTTGATCTCTGCCGGTACACAGCGTACACAGCTCAATATGAACGAGAACGCATACTCTGATATGAACTACTCTATCTCATCTTGGTCTGTAGGTCTCGGTGCTGCTTACAAGGTTTGTGACGCAGTTCGCATCAACCTCGGTTACATGCCTACAATCTACGACGAGGTAACAGCTGTAGGTCAGGCTTCTGGCTTTGATTTCAAGGATCTCTACCAGCGTACATCACACGCTTGGGGTATCGGCCTTGACCTCAAGTTCGGTGGCAAGAAGAACTAATTTTTGAGATTACACCCCGCCACAAGCCCGTTTCGGGGCAGGTGGCGTGGGAGAGGATATACCGCCACTTGTACGGCGGCAAGGCGAGGCATAACACTCGCAGGATAATCCGCAGGGAGAATCCACTCTCGCCCAAACCGGGCAGTGGAGAGGGCTGGGCCCATTTGAGGCGGTGCGGAGGGCTGACAATCGCGACAAGACGCCCGACACACAGGCAGCAAATATTTGAAAAGCTCCTCACTACAGCTTTGGCAAAGGCGTGGCAAAGGGGTTGCCGGTTGATAATTCGATTGGTAAGACCGACAACCCCTTTTTAAGATTTACCTCGGCAGCTTACAGTGCCGATGGATTGGGGCGGCAGCAATCACGCCCGACAGGATACACTCTTTTTGTAGAACAATGGTTTTTTGATTGCTGGTCGGCTGTGCCTCTTCGGGGACACAGCCGTTTTTGTTGTGCGGAGGGTACACTTTTCTACTTTTTCTCGTATCTTTGTGCCGATAAGTAAAAAAAGCAGAACTATGAAAGCACTCTATACCATATTGTTACTCATCGTGAGTAACGTCTTTATGACCTTTGCGTGGTATGGCCACCTCAAACTGCAACAGATGAAACTCATCTCGTCGTGGCCGCTGTGGCTGGTGATTATCTTCTCGTGGGGCATCGCCCTTGCCGAGTACTCGTGCCAGATTCCCGCCAACCGCATAGGCTTCACGGGCAACGGCGGCCCCTTTACGCTTATGCAGCTGAAAGTCATTCAGGAGGTCATTACGCTGGTGGTCTTCACACTCTTCACTACACTCGCCTTTCGTGGCGAGTCGCTGCACTGGAACCACTTTGCAGCCTTCGCCTGCCTTATTCTGGCAGTCTATTTCGTCTTTATGAAGTAATCCAATAGCATAGGATGACACGCGACGAGCTCGACATAGTGTTAAGCGACGAGGTACAGCAACAGGTGGCCCGCAATATCGACCGCGACGCCTTGCAGGTGGCCCTCGACAAGAGCATACCCTATGCTCGCGAGGTGGCTACGCAGGTGAAGTATCTGCAACGGGCAAAGACGAAGCTCCCCTCTATGTATGAGGCTCGCTGCATCATTCCGCCGCGTGCCTTCGAGCAGTCGTCAAGCGAGCAGTCGGCTATGGCCAAGAGCCTTGCGGGCGACACGCTGCTGGACCTTACCTGTGGTCTGGGCATCGATGCTGCGGCACTCTCGCGACACTTCCGCAGGGTTGTGGCTCTGGAACGCGATGCTGTGCTGGCCGATGTGGTGAGGGAGAATCTACGCCGTCAGGGCATCACCAATGTAGAGGTCGTAACCTCGTCTGCCGAGGAGTATGTAGCTCGCTGCGAGGAGCATTTCGACTGGATATATGCCGACCCCGACCGCCGCACGACAGATGGACGCAGGGTCTTCCGCGTGGAGGATTGCTCGCCCGATATGGTGGCATTGTGGCCCTCGCTGCAACGCCTCACACAACGCATTGCGATAAAGCTCTCGCCGCTGTTCGATGTCGAGGAGGCCTTCCGCCTCTTCGGTCGCTGTGGCGTTGAGGTTGTGTCGGTGGGTGGCGAGTGCAAGGAGGTTATGGTCTATGCCGATGGGCGTGAGCCTCAACTCGTGGCTACGGCTGTGGGTGTGGGGTCGTTCTCTCTCCCGAAGGCCGAGGCCGAGACGGAACCACCGTTGCCCGAAGCGTTTTCTACGGACTATAAATATCTTATAATACCCGATGTAGCACTGCAAAAGGCTCGCCTTGTGCGACACGCCCTGCGTGGCGTGGCCGATGTGTGGAGCAATCTCTCGTTTGGCTTTGCCCACACCCGCCCCGAAGGTGTTCTGGGTCGCGTGGAGAGCATCACGGCTATTGAGCCCTTCGATGCGAAGGCCCTGAAACGGGAGTTCAAGGGTCGTGGCGTGGATATCCTGCTGCGTGACTTCCCTCTGGGCGTTGATGAACTGCGTCGCAAGTGCGGTATGCACAGTGGCAACACCGCCCGCCTCGCCTTCACCCGCCTCGGCAACAAGTGCTACACGATACGGTTGGAGAGTGGAATTTAGTTGTTCGCTTCTAATAACCTTCTTCCATTATACCCCAAACAAAAAGGCTGCCCACGAAAGGACAGCCTTTTGTTTTGTTTGCGAAATGGTTGTTACCAGATGATGATTCTCTCCTCCTCGGGCAGGAACATAGCACCCTCGGTGATGCCGAAGGCCTTGTGGAAGGTGTCGATGTTACGCAGCGTAACATTCACACGATTCTTGCCCAGCGAGTGAACATCGGTCTTGGTGAGGCGTGCAGCCTCCTCGTCGCGTATGTTCTGACCCCAGATAGTAGCATACGAGAGGTAGAAACGCTGGTCTGCCGAGAAGCCGTCGATAGCCTCCGGCTCAACGCCCTGCAATGAGTTGCGGAAGGCGGTGTAAGCGACACGCAGACCACCCTGGTCGGCGATATTCTCACCGAGTGACAACGCACCATCGGCCATAATGGCGGGGCGTTCTTCGGTTGCGGGCAGAATCTCCACCTTGTTGAACTGCTCAACCAGCACGTCGGTCTTTGCCTTGAATGCCGCAGCATCCTCGTCGGTCCACCAGTTGTTCATATTACCATCCTTATCGAAGTTACGGCCCTGATCGTCAAAGCCGTGAGTCATCTCGTGACCGATAACCACGCCGATAGCACCGTAGTTCACAGCGTCGTCAGCCGCCGAGTTGTAGAACGGCGGTTGCAGAATAGCTGCGGGGAAGCAAATCTCGTTGGTTGTGGGGTTGTAGTAGGCATTCACGGTCTGTGGCGACATAAACCACTCTGTGCGGTCCACCTCCTTGCCCAGCTTTGAGATGTTGTCGGCAGTGTACCACGCCGAGGCACGCTTCATATTCTCCCAGTACGACACCGCAGGGTCAATCTCCAGCGATGAGTAGTCCTTCCACTTGTCGGGGTAGCCAATCTTCACTGTGAACGACGAGAGCTTCTCGTGAGCCTTCGCCTTTGTAGCGTCAGACATCCACTCCAGGGCGTCGATATGCTGACCCAGAGCCACCTGCAGGTTCTTCACCATCTCGGTCATACGCTGCTTGTCACTCTCGGGGAAGTACTTCTTCACATAAATCTCGCCCACAGCCTCACCCAGCAAGCCATTGGGGATAGCCATAGCACGCTTCCAGCGGGGACGCATCTCCTGCTGACCCGACATCGTGCGACCGAAGAACTCGAAGTGTGCCGCATAGATATCGTCACTCAAAAAGCCTGCTGCACGCGACAGATAGCCCGCTTTGAGGTAGTTCTTGATGTCAGATATAGGCTCCGACTTAATCATCTCGTTCACCTTGTCCAACACCTCGGGCTGGCCTACGACCAGATTCTCGAACTCGCCCATATTCAACGCCTTGAAGTAGATATCCCAGTCGATAGCGTCGTAGCGAGCCACGAAGTCGGCACGGCTCATAGGGTTGTAGTTGGCTGTAACGTCACGCAACTGAACACGCGAACGGAACGCCTCGGCCATCTTCTTCTCAAATGAGAGCACATCCTCGGCAGCCTTGTCGGCATTGTCGATACCCGCCAGCGAGAAGGCTGCGGTGAGCCACTTGACATAACCCTGACGCTTCGACTCGTTCTCCTCGTCGAGGTAGTAGTCGCGGTTGCCCATACCGAGTCCCGACTGCTCCACATAGAGTGTGTTCATCGTGCTGTTCAGCAGGTCGGCACTCACGCCCACGCTGAACAACGGGTTGCCTATCTCGGCGTGCAGGCGTGCCAGCAGAGCCGACAGACTCTCCTTGCCTACAATCTGCGAGATAGCTTCGAGGTCGCCCTGTACGGGTGCGAGGCCCTCGTTGTTGAGGCGAGCCTCATCAAGACCCATAGTGTAGAGGTCGGCGATTTTCTGCTCCACCGAGCCCTGCTCGGTCTCCTGCTCGGTCATAGCCGAGAAGAGGTCATTGAGGCGTATCTCGTTGTTCTCACGCAGTACATCGAATGTGCCATAACGCGAAAACTCCGGCTTCAACGGGTTCTTTGCCTGCCAGCCGCCTGTGGCATACTGATAGAAATCTTCGTTGAGAGCCACACTCTCGTCGAAGTTGGCACGGTCGATAGCCGGTGCCGGTTTATTACAACAACTTGCCATAAGTGCAATGGTTGAGATTGCGAAAATTATTCGTTTCATAGTAGTTTGGGGTTGGTTAGTATTCTCTGTTTTTTTAACCAATATAGGGCCGACCGGAGCCGACCCTATACCATAATATCAAAAGTAAGTGTGTCGGCTTACTTGCGGATAGCCGCTACGCCGGGCAACTCCTTACCCTCCATATACTCCAACAAGGCACCACCACCTGTTGAAACATACGATACCTTGTCAGCCAAGCCGAACTTGTTGATACAAGCAACCGAGTCGCCGCCACCGATGAGTGAGAATGCACCATTCTTCTCGGTAGCCTCGGCGATAGCCTCAGCCACAGCCTTTGAACCTGTTGAGAACTTGTTGATCTCGAACACACCCACGGGGCCGTTCCAGAGGATTGTCTTGCACTCCATAATCTCGTCGTGGAAGAGCTTCTTACCCTCAGAGCCGATATCAACACCCTCCCAAGCATCGTCGATAGCCTTTACCGAAGCCTCCTGAGTGTTTGCAGTCTCGGCGAAGTCGTCGCAAGTGAGTGCGTCGGGTGACATCACAAACTTGATACCCTTCTCCTCGGCCTTCTTCAGAATCTCCAAAGCTACGGGGAACATATCGGGCTCGCAGATTGACTTACCTACCTTGCCGCCCAGAGCACCAGAGAAGGTGTAGGTCATACCGCCACCGATGATAATCTTGTCGCACTTCTCCATCAACTTCTCGATGATGGTAATCTTTGTAGATACCTTCGAGCCACCTACGATAGCCACGAAGGGACGCTGTGGGTTCTGCATAACGCCGTCGATAGCCTTCAACTCGTTCTCCATAACGTAGCCGAACATCTTGTCATTGGGGAAGTAGTCGGCGATAAGAGCTGTTGAAGAGTGAGCACGGTGAGCTGTACCGAATGCGTCGTTGATGTAGCAGTCAGCATACGAAGCGAGCTTCTTCACGAACTCCTTCTGTGGACCCTCCTTCAGAGCCTTCTTTGCTGCCTTCTTCTCCTCGTCGGTAGCATCCTCTGCCAGGCCACGGGGCTTACCCTCCTCCTCGGCATAGAAACGGAGGTTCTCCAACAACATAACCTCACCGGGCTTCAACGCAGCAGCCATCTCGGCAGCCTTCTCACCCATGCAGTCGCCGGCGAACTTAATCTCAACACCCAGACGAGCCTCGATAGCGGGGATAATCTGCTCCAAAGAGAACTTTGGATCGGGGTTCTTCTTGGGACGACCGAGGTGTGACATCAGAATCACAGCACCGCCCTTCTCCAGCACCTTCTTGATGGTGGGGATAGCGGCACGGATACGAGTGTCGTCGGTTACCTGACCCTCGCCGTTGAGGGGTACATTGAAATCTACACGGATAATAGCACGCTTACCCGAAAAATCATAGCTGTCAATTGCGAACATAATCTTTATATCTTTTAGTTTATTGTGTTATTAAAATCTCTTTTCCTTTTGCATCTGCATTAACCCTGCACGATGTCGATGTAAATCTCGCGTGAGAAGGCCTCGATAAGCGATACATAGGTCTCGGTCTCCGACACGCCCGGCACTTGCAGAATCTTGTTGTAGATGGTGTTCATCAGATGCTCGTTATCCAGGCAGTAGAGCTTTGCCATAAGGTTAAATGCACCTGTCATATAGTGGCACTCCACAATCTCGGGGATGTGCTTCAAATGATCCACCGTGTCCTGCTGACGCTTGATGTCCGACACCTTGATATTGATGAAGGCACAAACATCAAAGCCAAGAGCCTTGGGCTCCACCGTGAGGCGGCTGCCCTGAATCACGCCCATATCCTCCAGCTTCTTGATACGCTGGTGGATAGCCGCACCCGAGATGCCGCACTCGCGGGCAATCTCCAGAAACGGCGTGCGTGCATTCTTGATGAGGAAGAGCAGAATCTTACGGTCTGTACTATCCAATAAAGTCTTTGCCATAATCTTCTACTTCAATACGTTCAATTCCTTGCCAATCTTCACGAAGGCCTCCACGCAACGGTCAAGCTGCTCGGTGGTGTGGCCTGCCGACACCTGAACACGGATACGAGCCTGTCCCTTCGGTACTACGGGGTAGTAGAAACCTGTTACGAAGATACCCTCCTCCTGCAACTTGGCAGCGAAGTCCTGTGAGAGCTTTGCATCGTACAACATCACAGCACATATAGCCGACTGTGTAGGCTTGATGTCGAAACCTGCGGCAACCATCTTCGAACGGAAGTGCTCAACGTTGGCAGCCAGACGGTCGTGCAGCTCGTCGCTCTCGGCGAGCATCTTGAACATCTCGATACTTGCACCTAAAACTGCGGGTGGCAACGAGTTAGAGAAGAGGT